>NZ_ABOX02000020.1 GCF_000172555.1 Pedosphaera parvula Ellin514 | reverse complement strand
CGCAACACGCAACACGCAACACGCAACACGCAACACGCAACACGCAACACGCAACACGCAACACGCAACCCATCCGTCCCATATATGGGCTCATGCTCTCGCGCGCCAGCCTAACAAGCCTTCCCCAAGGGGGATGCGACTTACAGCCCAAGGTTGGCGCTCTGCCTTCTGCCCTTGAGCGCCTACCTTGGGTTAACGTCAAAAAAATCCCCCTTCGGACCAAGCGAGCCAACCATCCCCCCTCCCCGCCCAACCGAAGGCCCAACTGCGCCATCACAAATTCTCCATAAGCATCCTCACACCCTGCCCAGACTTCCCGGCAGCAATCAGGTTCACACACGCCGGCATGTGTATAGTTACCGGTCCAAAAAGGGAAACCCGCTTCGGCCCACAATTCCAAACAACTCCGCACTCGAGCCCGAAGCGGAACTCACCGACCCAACCCAGCGCACTCCTGGTTCGGAGGCTGTCGATCAAACAGGAAAGGGGCAGACCGAAATTATTTTAGCTTCTCCTCTATAACCGGACAATGGATGGCCTTTGAAATCTCCAAAACCAACTTCTGTGGGGTTCCCCCGATTTAGTTTTCCCAAATCCAAAGTCATCTGGAATCAGGCCGAACATTTGATTGACAAAACACAGGGCGCAAACAGAATCAGAAGCAGACTACAATATCAGACCGCACGATTGCGGCCAAAGGATTGTTAGACCCCATACACTATGAAATACATTTTGTTTGCTGTTCTTGGCGTCTCGTTGCTGGGTTGCAGCACGCCAAATTCAAATCCAAAAGCGACCGCAGCAGCTTACGACCAACTGAAGGTCGGAATGACCCGGGAGCAGGTCTATGCATTACTCGGTCCGCCGAAATCCGTGCAACCGATGGGCGATGTTGAGCATTGCCAGATCGCAAAGTGGGGCATCCCACATGACGTCCACGGTTGGGGTAGTTGGAAGGTTACGTTCAGTGGCGACACGGTTACAGATGTTAGCGAAAGACCAATCGCAACAGCCTGGGGTTCCTACTCACATTGAGCCGGGGTCTAACAAACTGGCTTCGACGCGCTGGACTCCGCCCCTGAACTGAAAAGTACAATGAATAATCCGGCAACCCAAATCATCAAATCAAATATGAAGCCGGTACCGCTCGGACTCGCCGTCATCCTGGGATCGCTCATTCCCCCCCTCCTCCCGGCCGGGGAAATCACCACGCGCGAAGGAAAAACTTATCCCGCAGCCGAAGTAGAAAGGGTTGAACCCGACGGAATCATTCTCAGCTACCAACCTCCAGGCGGCGGACTCGGAAGCGCGAAACTGAAATTTGCGATCCTGCCTGAGAATCTGCAACGCGAATACGCTTATGACCCACAAAAGGCAGCCGCCTTTGAAACAGACCAGGTTCACGCTCAACAGACGTTGCAAAAGAAATTTTGGTCAGAATACGAGGACGCAACCAATCACATTGCCATAAGAAGGATTGAGGAAGAAAAACAGGCGGAAATCGAGGCCAGAGAAAACGCCGAGCTACAAGCCCGGCAAGCCCAGGCTGAGCAGGAGCGCATCGCGAAGGAGTCCAAAATGAAAGCAGAAAGCGCTCTTGCACAAACACAGCCATATTATGATCCGCAGGATCCGAGTAACCCGCTCATATATCAGCCATCAACGAGCGACGGCATGTACCGCCCACCCCTGCCGCTGGATCAGGTCCCGCTCATTCCGGAAAAGACCTCTGCCGCTAAACAAACTCCAATCTATACCGGGAAAGAAATAATTGTTTCGCCCGGAGCGCTGGTTTCCAAATCGGTTAGCGCGCATTGACAACCAATGAAGGGAAAAACCTCCTGCCATTTATCCTCGAAAGGATTCGAGATGTCTTGGATGCCTGACAAGAAGCTGTAGCATATCTGCATTACATCCCCCGCTCACGGCCCGGCGGCTGCTGTACGCGGGCTTTAGGCCACGAGCGATTATGCCAATCATTCTCATTATCTCGGTTGTGGCATCGATTGCCGTGGCATTGATCACGTTAAACTGGTTTTTCCGTGATGCGGACGACTCCACCCAGTCGTTTCAGGAGTGGTATGAGAAGTCCTTTGGTCTGTTTTCATTTTTGCCTTGGTGGGGAACTAAGTTTGGTTTATGGCTGGGAATCTCGGCATTTTCTGGGATCGCGTGTTTCATTGTTTTATCTCATGCGTGGAATTGGGTAGTCTCGCACTTTTAAAGAAACAGTGTGGCTTGATCCCTGTTAAGCCTCCGGCATATCTCATAGCAGGGCAGGCCTGTCTGTTATTACAAATCCAAAAGAAATCCAGTTCCATGGAAACTCCTCCTGCGCACACTAAACACTGAACATTCCTTGGGCTTCGGGAATTTGTCATTTATCATCTCTACCATCCTCCGCTTCGGCCCACGATTCCAAATAACTCCTCACCCGTGCCCGAAGCGGAACCCACCAGCCCAATCCAGCTCCTTCTTCGCATCCAATTCAGCACGCTGATGACGCGTTTTTGGCCTTGCTTTACCCTCCCGCTTTACTACCGTCTCGCCTTCAGGGTTTTCACATGGCACTTAAAAATTTCATGAACTTCAAAGGACTCAGCTGCATTTTCTTTTCCCTCACCCTTTTGTTTGGCCGCACACCCTCGGCCTGCGCCCAGGGCACCGCCTTCACCTACCAGGGCCGTTTGAACAATGGCGCGAGTCCGGCCAATGGAACTTACGATCTGCGCTTTGCTATTTACGATTCCACCAACACCCCCGGCGTCCTCCTTGCCGGGCCGATCACCAACGCCGCCACGGCCGTGAGCAACGGCCTGTTCACAGTCACACTGGATTTCGGCCCGGGCGTCTTCACCGGCAACAATCGCTGGCTGGAGATCGGGGTGTGCACCAACGGTGGCGGCGCGTTCACCACACTGACTCCACGGCAGCCGCTCACGCCATCGCCCTATGCCATTTTCGCAGGCGGCGTGAACGCAGCCGGCATCAACGGAACGATCCCCGCCGGCAACATCGGCAGCGGCACCATCACTTCCAACATGCTGGCCACCGGAGCAGCGGCGGCGAACCTCAATGCGCTGGGCCAAAGTGCCGTGCCCAGCGGAGGCATGGTGCTCTCCAGCAATTACACAGATCTCAATCTCCTCAATGTCGGCTATGTGAAACTGGGCAAGGTCGATTTGGGTGATGTTTGGGAACAGCGCGCCAGCGGTGCTCCCCCAGTAACCCGCTATCAGCATACAGCCGTTTGGACGGGAAGTGAGATGATCATCTGGGGCGGATGGAGCGGCAGCAGCTATGTGAATGATGGTGCACGTTATAATCCTACCGCCAACATCTGGACGGCGATAACCACTACCGGGGCACCCGCTGGGCGCATGTACCACACCACGGTTTGGACGGGGAGTGAGATGATCATCTGGGGCGGATGGAGTGGCGGCACCAGCTATTTTGGCGATGGCGCACGCTATAATCCCGCCGCTAACGCTTGGACGGCAGTAACTGCCACCGGAGCACCTGCCGCGCGCAACCAGCACACAGCCGTGTGGACGGGGAGTGAGATGATCGTCTGGGGCGGATGGAGTGGCGGCACCAGCTTTTTTAGCGATGGCGCACGCTATAATCCGACTACTAACGCCTGGACGGCGATAACTGCCACCGGAGCACCTGCCGCGCGCAACCAGCACACAGCCGTGTGGACGGGGAGTGAGATGATCGTCTGGGGCGGCCACAACGCCACCAGCCACTATTTGAACGATGGCGCGCGCTATAATCCCGCAGCAAACACCTGGACGGCGATGACCACCACAGGTGCGCCCGTAGCACGCTACGTGCACACGGCAGTGTGGACGGGGAGTGACATGATTGTCTGGGGCGGAAGTGCCAATGCCGACTATCGAGGTGATGGTGGACGCTACAATCCCGCAGCCGATAGCTGGACCGCAGTAAGCGCCATCGGTGCCCCTGCCGCGCGCACATATCACACGGCGGTCTGGACGGGCAATGAGATGATCATCTGGGGTGGATACAACGGCTACTATTTTAACGACGGAGCACGCTATAATCCTGCGGCCGACACTTGGACGGCGGTGGCCACCACTGGCGTGCCCAACGGACGCTATAGTCATACGGCAGTTTGGACGGGCAGCGAAATGATCGTCTGGGGCGGATATGGCTTTTTCGGCTACTTGAACGACGGCGGGCGCTTCAATCCTGCAGCCAACATCTGGACAACGGTTCCTGCCACCGGTGCACCCACCGCACGCGCCTATCACACGACGGTGTGGACGGGCAGCGAGATGATTGTCTGGGGCGGATACAATGGAACCAGCTTTTTTAACGACGGCGCACGTTACAATCCCACGGCCAACAACTGGACGACGGTGACCACCACCGGTGCACCCACTGCGCGGGCGCTTCACACCGCGGTCTGGACAGGCAGCCAGATGATCGTCTGGGGCGGATTCATGGCACTAACTACTTGAACGACGGCTTACGCTATAATCCTACCGCCAACAACTGGGCGCCGGTAACCACCACTGGTGCACCCACCGCACGTTACTTTCACTCGGTGGTCTGGACAGGCAGCGAAATGATTGTCTGGGGTGGATTCAACGGCACTACCCCATTTAACAACGGCGCGCGTTATAATCCTACCGCCAACACTTGGACCGCTGTGACCGCCACTGGCGCGCCCAGTGCGCGCTACCAGCACACCTCAGTATGGACCGGCAGCGAGATGATCGTCTGGGGCGGGAACAATGGCATCAACACATTGAATGATGGTGGGCGCTACAATCCCACAGCCAATAGTTGGACATCCATGCCCACCACCGTGGCACCTCCCGTACGCTCCGCTCATAGTGCAGTTTGGACAGGCAGCGAAATGATTATTTGGGGCGGGTATAACGGCACCAACTTCTTGAATGATGGCGCACGCTTCAGTCCCTCCTCCAACAGCTGGATAGGCTGGCTGGCGGGATCCACCATCGGTGCGCCCGCCGCACGTGACGGACATACGGCAGTCTGGACCGGGAGCGAAATGATCATCTGGGGCGGGCTCGGCAACAGCACCTTTAACGACGGCGCACGGTACAATCCCGCTTCTGACAGTTGGACCGTGGTAACCATGCCCGGCGCACCCGTTGGCCGCTATAGTCACACGGCGGTGTGGACAGGCAGCGAGCTGATCGTGTTTGGTGGAGTTAACGGCAGCACGTACTACAACGACACCTTCAGCTACCGCCCAGCGCGAGCACTTTACCTCTATCAGCGGTTGTGACAGCCACCGTTGAGCTGGCATCCACTAGACCTCACTGCAAAAAGAATGTCGAAAAAAGATTCGTGCTTTGATAGCAATGACTGAAATGAACGCAATCAAGGCAGTGCAGGGTGGAAATCTCAGGCGTCCTTTCTTCTTCTTCTCCACGACCGGGAAGAAGGCGATGACGAGGGGCTCATTTGCTCGCTGCTTTTCCGACATTCTTTTTCAGAAATGTTATGTCGTGCTGCTGCTGACCTTGTGCTCCACGGCAAGTGCCGTCGATTTCGCCACTCTCTGCGCCGACCATGCCGCCATCGAGCGCGTGTATTATAATCATCGCACCGGCACAAAAGCGTCCTTCGAGGAAACCCTCCCGCGCGCCACACTGGAAAATCTCGTGCAACAAGATCTGAAGAAAGAATCCGTGCTCCGAAAAAACTACGGCATCACCATCACCCCCGCCCTGCTTGATGCCGAGGTCAACCGCATCAACACCACGACCCGCGCGCCGGAAATGCTCGCCGAAATCAAGGCGGCGCTGGGCAACGACCCCACCCGGTTTGCGGAAGCCTTTGCCCGCCCCATCCTCGTGGAGCGATTGCTGCACGACAAGTTCGAGAATGACGACGCACTCCATGCCGCGAAGCGCCACGAATCCGAGCAAATCCGCAACTCCTTGCTCGCCGCCCGCACCAACGGCGCCACCGCCCCGCAACTCCTCGCCCAACTCAAAAAAGCCAATACCAACGCCGTCACCGAAACCACCTGGCAACTCACCCCGCGTCCCGCCGAAACAAACGCCCCCGCCGCCGATGAACTCGATATCAAGAAGCGTTTCGGCCCGGACGCACAAATCATTTCCGGGCCACACGGCCCGGCGAAGGAACAGAAATTTTACTTCGAGGAATTACCGCCCGCCTTGCAGAACGTCCTGCGCGTGCAACTCCGCCACCCTGGCGATGTGAGTGCCGTCATCGAAACCCCCGGCGGTTTCCTGCTCTACGTCGTCAGCGAAAAATCACAGACGACTCTCTCCGCCGCCTGCCTGTCACTGCCCAAACGCAGCTACGAAGAATGGTTGACGGAACAAAAACCGTGACCCAGGGAAAAGGCCCAGACCGCTAACTTGTGCGGTTGAAGTTCCTTTAACTCCCAACAATGCGCCCTTCCTCATGTTTTAGAGAATCAAACGCTCTCGCCAGAAAGCGCGTTTCGTATCCAACCGCTCCCAGCGCAATCGAAGACAGATTTGCCATTGCCATCCTTAAGCGCAGCGTTGAGTCCCAGGGAAAGAAACCCGCGGATGATCTGTCGCTGTGCCGCTCTTGCTGCCTCTGTGCCAGTTCCACCACGACCGGTGTCCTGCACTGCCAGGTGAAAAGGTGTGGACCCGGATTTATTTTTCAGCTTCGCATCAGCGCCTCCTTCCAGCAGGCATTTCACAGCGTCCGCACATCGCGTACGCACTGCCCGGTGCAGCGGGGCAGCACCATTCTTGTCCTGGGCATTAATTTCCGCTCCGGCGTCGAGCAGGCATTGGATGGTCTTGACCTGCCTTTTCGCATTCCATTCGGGCCCGTTTATGCAGCCATCCGCCGCATAGTGCAGCGGACCACTCTGACGATGATTCCTCGTTGAGTTCGGATCGGCACCGGCAGCCAGCAATAATCGAACAATTTCAACGCGATAACCCGCAGCTGCCAGATGCAATGCAGTATCCCCGACGTAAATCCAGTGAAAGATTTTGGATTCGTACAGTCGGGCTGAATCAATGAAAGACGTCGCCAGCCGGGGCTCGGCCTTCAGCAGCTTGTTAACCCTCGGCCGATCATCATCAAGTATGGCTATAAGAATTGCATCCATGAACGGGCCGGTCCTTATTCTTTATACTCATTGATGCTCCCGTTCAACCCTGCAACGGCATAAGTCGATCCGGGAAAGCCGGAACATCCGCCGCCCTTCCCGAAGGCATGCCAGGCGCGAAGAGCAGAGGAAGCATCGTTTAGCTTGGTAAGTTATCGCCAATGCCACGAAATTGCTTTGCATTTCTCCGAGCCGATAGTATAGCAACCCCCAAGCCCATGGACACATCGCGAACCTCCATTTTACTGACTGCGCCTCAGGAAGTTCGAGTTCATTACGCAAATTTGTTCCTTCTGTTCAACCAGGTGCCACAACGATTGATTGGAATTTTGTGAATGCTGCTTTCGGGGTGATATTTTAATTGAGAACATATGAGGAAACTTCAAGCCGACATAAGGAAATGTGAACTTTTCTGCCAGCGACTTAGCGAAAGACCCGCCGCTGTCCGCTACGGTTTTGCCACGCTTATGGTGCTCCTGGCGTTCCTGCTGCGACAGGGTTTCCATCTTGCGCTCGGAGAACATTTTCCACTCACCTTCTTTCTCACCAGCGCAATCGTCGCTGCCTGGCTGGGTGGACTTGGCCCGGGTCTATATGCCATCGTTTTAGGTTTTGTTTTAGGTGATTATTTCTTTCTGCCTCCGATTCAAAGCATCGGAGTTTATGAAGAGGCCGAAGCAATGGAGCTCTTGGGCAATGTGCTCACCGGGCTCCTGGCTATTTCTGCAATAGCCCTCATGCACCGGGCGCGACGCAGAATCGACTACTACGCAAACGAGTTGGCTCAGGCACGGAAACAGATTGAAGAGCACGCTCTCAAACTGGAGATACAGGTGGCGCAGCGAACTTCAGAATTGAGCCAGTCGGTTGAATTTCTCCAAAACTTTTGCTATTCCATCGCGCACAATGTCCGCGCACCATTGCGTGCCATGCATGGAGGAGCTGCACTCCTGGAAATGAGTTCTGGCACAAAACTTAATGAAGAAGAAAAAGCCGCAATGGGTATGATCAAGGAGGGCAGTGAAAGGATGGACAAGATGATTAATGTTCTTCTGCTCTATGGAAGATTAAGCCATGCGACAGTTTCTCTGGTGCCAATTCCCGCTGCGAGCTTCGTGAAGGGAATAGTCATTTCAATGAAGTCCGACGTTGAGAAGGCCGGAGCAGAAATACACATCGAAGAAAGCCCGCTGGAATTGCAGGCCGATCGAAAACTCCTGGCCATCGCACTACAAAGCATCCTCCGCAACGCGTTGAAATTCCACAGTGGCGCCACAGCACCGGTGGTGAACGTATGCATGGAAGGCCGGCAGGACCGAATCAAGATTTGGATCAAGGACAATGGCCTGGGCATAGACCCACGCTATCAGCATAAGATTTTTAGTTTATTTGAGCGGCTTGATACGGATTCGGAGATTGGAATAGGCAGTGGACTGGCCATTGCAAGCAAGGCTCTTGAGAGGATGGGTGGATCGATTGGAGTGGTTTCCGATTTGGGTAAGGGCGCTTGCTTCTGGCTTGAACTGAAAAAGGCGTAAAAAAGCATGCATCCCTGCGTGAACTCAGTCGGCCTTAGGAGGGAAAGAATTCGAGAATTCGTCCCGCATTACAAACGTCCGAGCCCAATTACCTCACGCCTCTGCTACACGAGTCGTCCACATCCGGCACTCATCCTCGCATGTCAGTGCGAAATGTTCGCCCACGGGCTTGTAGCACTGGCGGCGCTGCCAATCGGCCCGAAATCATTCGCGCCGCCGATATTCGAGTAATTATTGCTCGCAGAACCGCCGCCGACGACGACGTTTTTGGCCACGACATTATTGGTGTAACCGGAACTGGTTATTGAAATGCCATGCACGCCGACGCTCGTCACCACATGATTGCCCTCAATATAATTGTTGCTGTCTGAAATCACAATGCCGCCAGCGACGTTCAGGCTAAAATTATTTCTGGCAATAAATGAGCCGCCGGTACCAGGACCGTAGATGCCATACAAGCTGTTATTCTCAATTTCACAATCCTCGATCACGTTCGCTCCGTTGTCGCTATTAATGTGAATGGCGTTGCCATTGTTAGAGGCGATCCGGCACTTGCGAATTGCATCCCCTATTCCAAAACAATCAAACCCGGTGCCTGAGTTAAATTGGCTGTTACAATCCAGCGCCCGGCTGGAATAAAGGCTGAAGCCGCCGCCACCGCCATTATACTCGGCCAGGCAGTGGTGCAGGGTGGCGTAGCTGGTCTCGAAGCCGTAACCTCCATTCTTGCGGGCAATACAGCCGCTTATTTCGCCGCCGACGCTGTTGAGTCCGTCGTTGATATTGTTTATGAAAAGGCAGTCGCGCACGATGCTGCCCGCCTCAGTGTACAGGCCGTGCCCACCATTGCCGGATATGGTGAGGTGCTCAAAAAGCATGTTGCGCGGATAGCCGCCGTTGTAGGCATCCACGCCATGGCTGCCCCAACCAGTCACGCTGCCATTCCGTAAAACCACATTGGTAAGACTGCCCCCAACATAGATTCCGACGCCTGAAACTGCTGGACCTTGCAAAGTGAAACCGCCCAGGTCGATCGTGACCTGGTTGGCGATAATCGTAATGCCCGTATTTATGTTGGTTGCTGTCAGATTGGTTGTCACATAGTAGGAACCGGAGTTGGTGATAACGTAAGGCAGCGACGAAATCGGCGTGCGCGGCTCGATTTGCGCCAAAGTCTTCATCGTCGGCGCGGGCGCGCCAGGTGGCGTGAGACTTCCTTGGGCGCGGGCGGAGTAGGTGATTGCAAAACAGCTGCACACGGCAGCAATGAGAGGGACGATTTTTGGATTCATTATGTACTTAGCCAGCAGGTTCATTTGACTGGTACAACATCCTCAGGCTGGTGGCACCCGGCTAGAAGCCAAAATCTGAAAACAACGTTTGTTATCATGGCCATTAGAGTCGTATCAAGCTCAAAATCCTCTGTTGGCGGCCAACCAGTGTATGTCCTCAATTTGCGAACCGACTCACCAATTTGGTGGTCACCTCGTCACACGTTTTGCCGACCTGTGGCCAACGATTGGCGGCGGTCGCGTCGCGGTTGCAATCAGCAACGCCGGTCGACGTGCCGTTGGCCCGTCAATAGCCGAAAAAAGCGGGGCGGACTCATGCAAATCAAAACTGGAAAAAATTCCATATTCCCCACTTGCTATTGCCACAAAAGTAGTGCAACGAACTTATTGACGCCAAGTCACTCATTTAACTGTTAGCCGGCAGTGCACCTAGCTTATGACAACACTACTTGCAGTTCTGGAGTTCAAGGACTACGCCATTATCGCCGTCATCGTGGTGGCCTTTGCAGGAGGCGCGGCCCTCAACGCCCGACCACAGGTTGACTTGCAACTTTTGCAACTGCAAGTGAGAGAGCTTCAAAAGAAACTAGACGCCCTCCTCAAGCACCAAGGCATTGAACTGCCACAGCCACCACCGTCCGGCCTATCCCCCGAGGTTGAACAACTGGCCAGCGTTCCCAACGGGAAGATTGCAGCCATCAAACTTTACCGGGAGCAGAATCCCGGAGTCGGCCTGCGCGAGGCGAAGGAAAAGATTGAAGCTTTCTACCAGCGCAGACGGTGAGACAAATGACGTGGAAAAAACCGCAACCAACGCCGTCTGCCTCGTAGTCCCGCATTCCCAGTTGACACCACCACCCCGGCATGGCTCAGTTCTCGTCATAGGTCACTAGCCGCTCATGCCATTCAACGATGACAACACAATGGGTCACATCAGTGGATGCTATTTGGTCGCATCAGCTTGGCCTGACTTCGACTCAAATCTTGAGATCAATAAGAAGGTCGCGGAGTTCGTCGAACGTATCGAAGACAAAATCGCACGGAATCGCAACAAGACACGCCACAACTGGTTCATGATTGCTCTGGGATATGCAAGGCAAGCTCAGCAACACTACCGCAACGGTCAGATCGAGACTGGCAGGAAGCTGTTGCGACAGGCCTGGGAACAGCTCGAGTCAGGCAACAAAGCAAACCGACGCAAAACCACATTTGTCGCAGGTTCAGACGGCAAAGTCCGATCTATTTGACGATTCCGCAGATCATCGAAAATCTCATGCCCTTTTCACCACCATCCGGAATAGCCTTCCACACCGCAGACCAAATTCCCGTCGGCGAACTCTCCGCCATATTGCGTCGAATAACCACATTTTTGCAGAGTCTCGACTTGGCACCCCAGCCACTCCGCCTTTACCACGACTGGTGGCAACACGACGGCCTTCATTTCGACGAAGGCCAAATCACCTTCCACGATCTGTTCGCCATGTTCGAAACACCACGGACCTTATTCGAGGCCACGCCGGATGACGATGAAGTCTTCATCGGCGTCGCGCCAGAAGATGGAAATTGGTACCTTCGTTTTCGTGCCGAATGGGATGCCGATGATCGAAGTATCGTGGGCGAATTCGCCATCATTCTGCCATCGGAGACAGCCGCCCTTTTCAGGGCAGAGGTCGCAACGCCGTCAAAGCATGTGCTTGTCGAGGAGTCATCTGAGAGTTATTACAAGAGCGTGAAGGTCTGAGGACACGGACGCCAGCACGTCCACGCCCGGCTATTTCCCCTTGACCGCGTTCATTCCAACTCCTAATTCTACCTACAGAACGAAACGAGGAAACCATTCCCCCGCTTTGCCATGAATCAACTTGGCAGGAATTCTTTCCCTATAATTAAATAATGAATCTACGTCTGCAATATCCACCCACGCCGGAAAACGCTGCTGCACTTGCACAACTTGCGGTGGATGCCGCCCGAAACGTTGATTCCATCGAGCTTGATTATTCGCCACGGAGTTTGGCTGATGTCGACGGCATCATCGGGAGATTTCATTCGGAGAAGCTGACCCCAGGCCAGATTGGTTCGACCATCTTTTCATTCGGCTGTTACGTCGGCGAAGTGCTGGTGCGTCATCAAGGCGGAGTTTGGAAGATGCCAGAACAGAGCATTTGGTCGAAGCTGGGTTTTGGCAATACGAAGATAATGGTGATTGAGACGCCAAATGGGAACGTATGGAATCCTATTGGGAAAGCCTTCAAGTTACTGGAAAATGGGAAGGTGGACAGTGTTTCATATTTTTATGCGGTTGTTAGCAAGAAAGCAGGCTAAAAGTAATGATGTTTTATCCATAGACCAGCATGCACCCATCCATCCGACAAGCGACGCGACAAGATACTGAAGCGGTCGCTGGTATTCTCTCTGAGGCGGCGCGCTGGTTGCAGGAGAGCGGAATGGCCATGTGGAGAAATGAGGAGTTGCTGCCATCACACATCGCTGCCGATGTCGATGCCGGGCTGTTCTTCATTGCTGAGTGTAATGGTGAGCCAGCTGGCGTTGTGAAGTTTCAGCTCGAAGACAAACTGTTCTGGCCAGACATTCCGCTCGCAAAGTCCGGTTTTGTGCATCGGCTTGCGGTCAGAAGGAGGTTCGCAGGGGGTGGCATTTCTTCGGTTTTGTTGAGTTGGGCGGTTGAGAGGACGCGTCTCCTTGGCAGAGAACATTTGCGCCTCGACTGTGAGGCATCACGCCCACGCCTGAAGGCCGTGTACGAAAAATTCGGATTCCGCCATCACAGCGACAGGCAGGTTGGCCCGTATTTTGTTTCACGTTATGAATACAAAGTCACGTGAACCTTTGCCTGATCGTTACCCTCCAGCGAACTGTCGCTATGCTTCCCCGCATACAAGCCAACAGTCACCATGACCATCCGCCCACTCACCTCATCCGACGCGCCCGCATACCAGCACATTCGCCAATGCGCGCTCAAGGATGTCCCGCAATTCGTAGGCCCCTCTGCCGAGTGGGAAGCCCTCTGCGACCTCGCCGAGTTGCAGTCCCGCATGGACCGTTACGAATCCGAGGGCACTTATCTCTTCGGTTGCTTTCTGGACGATGTGTGCGCCGGCGTCGCCGCAATGAGCCGCAAACTCAATCCTAAATACTCCCATAAGGTCTTTTTCTGGGGATTCTATATCTTACCCGCTTACCGTGGACGCTCCCTCGGCCGCCATTTGATGGAGGCTCGTATTGAATTCGCGCGCAGCCTTCCCGGCGTCCGATTCGCTACGTTACAAGTGACAACTACCAACGAACCCGCCCGCATCCTCCATCAACGCTTCGGCTTCGTCAGTTGCGGCATCGAACCCCAGGCCCTGCACCTCGACGGAAAATTCTATGACTTCGAACTGATGCAATTGGACCTGAACCGTGCTGTTTAACATTCAGCCTGTCATTTACTGGTTCCCCATAAATCCATCGTTGACTGAATGTCCCGGTCGTTCCAGCTTCAACCATGACTTTCGACCTCTCCCAAGCCGTTCCAAATCTAACCTACAATCTCCTCATCGGCCTCGTCGCACCCCGCCCCATCGCACTGATCACCACCATCGATCTCGAAGGCAAGGTCAACGCTGCCCCTTTCAGCGCCTACAACTACGTCGGCACTGATCCTGCCATCGTCGCCATCGGTGTCGGCAATCGCCCTGGCCCGGGCATCATCGGCAAGGACACCGCGCGCAACATCCGCAACACCCGCGAATTCGTCATCAACGTCGTCAGTGAAGATATCGCTGAAGCCATGAATATTTGCGCCATCGATTTCCCCACAGGCGTGAACGAATTGGAAATGGCCAAGCTGAACACCGCTCCGTCCTCCAAGGTTTCTCCGCCGAGAATCCTCGAAGCTCCCGCCAGCCTCGAATGCCGCGAAGTCACCACCATGGAAATCGGCCGTTCCCGCATTATCCTCGGCGAAGTCATTTCGATTTACGTGAAGGACGAGTTCATCGATCCCAAAGGCCCCTACATCCGCGCCGAAAATCTCCACGCCATCGGGCGCATGAATGGCCTCGGCGCCTACGTCAAAACCAGGGATGCCTTCTTTTCCATGTCCCGTATTCCCTACGAAGAATGGAAAAAGAACCATTAATCATAACGCACACGCACCCACACCCGACAGCCAGGCTTGTTCCATTTCGGCAGGACATAATCTATACCGAATGCCGAAAGAAATTTCCGGATGGCAGGAGGGATTTTGATTTGAGGCAAGGCGGAGGCCGCAGGCGCTATCTGAAAGATAACGCCAAGGCCGACAACGCCGCCTCAAATCAAAAGCACCCTGTACCCAATGACTAACGAGGCTCCTCTTTCCTCAGGGTCATGGCTTTTTCAGTCTCCACGTTCATCCGGCTTACCGCCTCCTTTCATTCCGTTTCTTTTCCCATTCCGGAAATTAATTTTGGCGTTCGGTATAGCTAACCAAGCCACTCCCTGCCCGCTCCCGCAATTCGCCGTCAGGGGAGGTTCCAATTAGTGTCCGATCCGCAAATAGCTTCACCAGGCTAAAAATAAGGCACGCCAGTCCGGCTATCACAAAGTATCCCCACGCCGCGGACACCTTTGTCGCCAAATAAGAGAACCGCCCCATCTCACGCGGCTCCTTAAACGCAAACCATTTGGTTTCGCTCTCATCCCGCGCCACAATCTCGAACTCACCGTCTGGCGCCGCAACCTGGATATTCAACCAGCGTCCGCCCGCCTTCCTGGTTGGCTTGATGTCGATTGTTTTGCCGCTGGCCATGTCCACCAGTTGAAGGGACAACCCTGCCTCGCCCAGGTCACCAGCCACCGGAATTTCCAAATACGACAAGGTACTTTTTTTGATCGGCAAACTCTTGAAGCTTCTTGGAACGTTCGCGCCCGCTACTGAATACGATCCCCAGCTCCTTTCCGTAGGCGCATCCGGTTCAGCCAGTTTCCATCCGTTATGCACAAATGTCCCATCACCCTTGTCCAACACTTTTAACGGATCCCGTACACAAGTTGGAAGCCGACTGCGAACATCATTCTCGCGCAACAGGAAAACCAGCATCGGCACATAGGGAAATGGAAGCAACAAAGGCTCCTTGTCATTGAGCACATGCTCGTCATTCGTGGCCATGAATGCGCGCGTAGCCTCCTCCCGGGCCTTCGCGGAAAACTGTACTGAGGTAAGAACGGATTTTGCGATGAATCCGTTCAGGGACCACAAGCCAAAAAGACAGCACACCAGCCAGCCAGCTGTGCTCAAGTAGCAGATTCGTGGGAATTTGAGATGTCGACGGTGCCGCGTTAACAGGAGGTATATGCACATGCAATTGAGCACCATCAGGAAGCACGAAAGTTCCATGTACCGCGAAGCAAGTATCTGCCCCTTGCTGCCTCGGGCATAAGCTCCCGCCACCGCCTGGAGTATCACCCAGCAACCAACTCCAAGAATCATTCTTTCCGCCAGCATTTCCCTGTGGTCCGAGCGAATATAAATCCATGCCAGGACTCCGATGGGCAGAAGGTTTATGGGAGCCACCCATGGTTGAAAAGCACACGGCCACGCGAGCTGTGTGGCAAGTGCGTTCAGAAATTCTCCTAATGAATGAGCCGCCAACTGATGATGCCGTGGAACATCCACTTTGATCATTATGCCGATGATAGCGAGCACCGCGCATGCCCCCAGGGTCGGCACGTACTGCCGCCAATTCCGCCGGTCCTTCAATAAATCCAACATCACCAGTGTTGCCACCGCCACCGCAGCCAGGAAGCCCGAAGCCACCGTAAACAACGTCGCCCCGGCCGCCATCAGACCCAATCGCCACCGGCTCGATTTGGGTTCGCTCATCCCCAGGAGCCAGACGGTCAGCAGGGAAAAAAGCGCCATGAAATAAAAACTGGACTGAAATCCCCACAGCGTGTTCTCGTAAGCAAACGGAAGCACCAAAATCAACACCAGCGGCAACCATATGACAGGCCAGATCCTTTTCCCAATCAACCCGGCCATCAGCCAGCCGAAGCCTGCAATCCCTGCCGTGTAGATGATCGCGTTGCAGACGGTTTGCACTAGGTTGTCCCACTGCCCATTCAATAGCAGCAGTGCCAGATCATAAATCCTCGTGAAGAAAACCCGGTGTTCATTATGAGCCGTGAACAGGTTGGCCAGCGAGAGCTGATGCTCAAAATACGGAATATACATGTCCACTGCCTCGCCATCCCATTGATCGTAATACGGCAAAGAGCTCCCATAGTGCAAAATGTACCATAGCTTGCCTCCGAGGCTGACAAGGAAAAGACTCACCGCCCAACAAAGGTGCACCCTCCAACCGGTTTTCGCCGTTCCAGCCTTGCCAGCCACCGCCACTACTTTGGATGAGGGGACAACTATATTCATACGTAGCGACACTGAGTTTTCATCGAAGTTGGTTGCAGGATTTTAAGGCGTTTGCTTTTAGTAAAAAATTATCGGTTCAGCAATATCAGGTAAAGCAGAATTGCCCCGTCTTTTCAATCATTCCAAATCAACGAAGTCGGAACCTTGGAACTTGGAATTACTCCACTGAGGGCCGGATTACATTCTTTCTCCGTTCCCCACCCCCGGATTGCATTTAATTGCCTCCTCGCTTCTTTTCACAAAATAATCTATAATCTCCGTTATCTGATATGAAACCAATCAAGAAAACCTGCCACTTGCTCTGCATCCTTTGCGTAACCTTCGCCGCCGCCCACTTCGCTGCAGCAGAAGAAGCCAAAGCTCCAGCGTCATCCACCCAAACCGTCAAGACTCCTCCTGAACCCATTGATCCCGACAAAGCCCAACAGCTTGTCACCGACAAGAAGGTGGTTGTCCTGGACGTGCGCACTCCCGCTGAATTTGCCTCCGGTCACATCGCCGGAGCCACCAACATCGATTATCACAATCAGGATTTTAAGAAAAAACTGGAGCAACTCCCAAAGGACAAATCGTACCTCGTGAACTGTGCCGTCGGAGGCCGCAGCGCCAAAGCCTGCAAAATGATGAACCAGCTCGATTTTAAATCCGTTTACGACCTTAAAGGCGGCATGAGTGCCTGGGAAAAAGCCGGCAAACCCATCGAGAAATAACAAAGTAAACGGCTCAGTCTTCTCCTTGTCCAGGCCCTGCGCGAATCACATGGGGAAGCCTCTCAACTGCTGGGCGGATATCATTGATTTCTTCCCTCCTTGGAGAAAACTCAGACCAACCTTCCCACTCAGCGCGATAAGCCTGCGTCAAGATCCTATCTTGATCCTTGCCCCCCCTTTGCAGAGCATCTCCATTCACGATGGGGGGAACGCCCCACTCGGAACTCGGCCACTGTCCGTTACGCTTTTGACAAGAGGTTATATCGACAAATCGAAGACGGAGAAACGGAGATAAAACGTATGGCAGTAAAACTAAATAAAAAGGGATTCGATCGCGCCAAGGAACTCATCGCGGAGGGACATGTCATATTCGACGAAAGAGACGCCTGGAGCGAACACCAACCTTCCACAAAAAAGGAAAATGAGTTCATCGAAGAGCACGGGTTCAACGAATATGGGAAATGGCACCTCGGAATCGATGAGAATGAACCCGAGGATACCAAGGCAAGATACAAATTCCCCTATGGCGATTTCGCAAATGTTCACCGTTGCGCAGTGTTAAGCGCCGAAAGCCGGGCTGGACAATACAAGCATTTGGACATCGAGAACGCCGCTGCTCACTTACATGGCATGATCGATGCAGTGGCGCACACCAAATAATAAATGCAGGAATACTGCAGACAGTGGAACCAATTGCCCAATGCAGACGCGGGATTAGGAGGAGCAAGCCAGAATTTGCCACCTTGGAGAAAATTCTTATCGCAGATAAAACAACGGATTCGGAGGAATGAAACCATTTTTCACCCGATGGTTCGTCGTAGTCGATAAATGGCCTGGCCTCACAATCTACCAGCGATTCGAAAGTCTGATCGCCCTCGTGCTCAGTTTCGCCATCAGCCTCATCATTTTGATGGGTCTCTGGCAGGTGCTCAGGGAGGTATTCGAGAAGCTCGTTTTGCAATCCTCGAATCCTCTCGACCCAAAAACTTTTCAAATCCTCTTCGGCGATATCCTGACAGTACTGATCGCGCTGGAGTTCAACCACACGCTCCATTACGTCGTCACCCGCGAGCAAAGTGTCATTCAGACCAAAATAGTGCTTCTCATCTCCATTCTCGCATTGGCGCGCAAGTTGATTATCATGGACTTGAAGGAAACGCAGCCCAACCAATTGCTGGGCTTGGCCGCCATTACCCTGGCGCTCGGCATAACCTATTGGCTGTTGCGCGAACGTGTAGATCGCCTCGCAACTCTTCCACAAAAACAATCAGCCAACCTTACGCCCACTGAACCCTGACACCATGAGGTGTCGACGCGGCCAAGGCGCCACCTTTCCGCAAAATATTCACCGTGCGTTTGCAGACATCATCGATTTCGTCGTTCGCATGGTAACCATGCTGTGGAACAATTCGCGATTGAGCGAACTCTTTAGCAGTTCGGTTTGTTCAGGCGTGAGCAATGCTTGCGCCCGCTGCACGATCCGGTCATTCAATTGCTCCATATCCTGATTGTACGCATTCAGCTTTTGATCGGTAAAATTGTCGTACCAATGTTCGAAATCTAATTTCAATGGGTTTGCAATATCGAACTGAAATTTGAAATTCGCCCGTTCATCCACCATGGCGGAAAGCAATTGACCCTGCTGCTCGGCGGTTAAGTTCGAACCAGATTGTAAAGCCTGTGCAGAGAATTGCTTCAAACGATCCCGCTCAGGCTGCGTCTTTTCGAACAATTGGTACGAATTGTAACCATCATCACCAAGCAACGCACGCATTTGAGCCGCGTTCTCTTCCAGCGCCTGCTTGATTCCTTTTCCTGCCTCAGCCATGCCAGCTTCATCCAGTTCACCCGCTGTCATCGGCACCAGCATTTGCTCCCAAACGATGGATGCTTTTTGAGTGAGCAGTTGCTTCAGCGCATCGCTCTGGTTGTCGTTCAATTGCAGTTGCTGGGCCAGCCCGGCTTCGAACAGCGCCTTGACTGTCTTGGCAATTGCCACCTTGGCCTCCGCCTTCAACGCCTCCTTCATTGCCTGGCTGCGAAACATTTCGGATACCGCTGCATGTTGATTCGTTCTGATCTCACTCCTGGCCAACTGCTGCCGAAGTTCCTGCGTCTCGACCTCCTTTCCCAGCGTTTCCGCCCGACTTTCGCGCAGTCGTGCTTGCAGATACTTGCTTCGCTTTTCTTTTTGCGCCGTCTCGGCAGCAGCGAGGTCCCGCTGCCTGTCCGCTGCCGCAAGTTGCACGCGGGCTTTCTCCAGTTCATGGTTCTTCTGCAACAAAATGAAACCACATAGAAGTGTTACTACCAGGGCGAGGGCTATCATTAAGTTTTTCATACTTGATCCTTTTAAGATTCTGTTCTGGCACTTTGATCCATGTTTTCATCGTCGATGACGGTTCCTCGCCAGTGACAAGGGAGCCAATCCCAATCGTGCGAGGGGAATCGGCAATAAGGCTGCCAGAATAAAGAGGTGTTTAAGCCAAAAAATATCAGGACATACCAACAGCCCAAGAACCACAAAACAGAACGTACCTGTCGTCCAGATGAGCACGTAATTCCAGATCCGCCGGGGGCCAATCTTGTTCCAGGAAAAAGCCGCGATCCATATCTTCAGCAGCGCAGCCAGGGCGAAAGCCGAGCCTATCCACCAAACATACGCCTCCACCTTGCTCCATTCAAAATGGTTCAACCAGGAGACAATGCGCCATGCGGCCAGTGCAATGGCAATCGCGTTCAGGCAGGTATCCCCCACCAGGAGACACATGTTGCCGGAGAGTCCCGCCCATAAACTCCCCACCATGCCCCGCCACGTCAGCACCATCGCCAACACAAGCAACAGCAACAAAATTGCCAACGTTCCCACTGGACTGCGCAAAATCATTAGTGCATCCCATAATTCCTTTAATGAAGAAGTGTTGGCCCACAGCGGAAGCCACAGAGCCAGGAAACCTATAACCATCGGCCATGTGATCGCCACGCTCAATGCGGCTACTTTCATTTTGGTGACTACCATTTCGCCCGTGGCCAAAGGGCGCACGGCTAGGAATGCTGGCAGTGAAATGTCACCAGACCAAAAATCAGGTTTGGCAAAACCCTTGCCAATGACCAATGCAAGGATGATGGGCAATGCCACCGCCCACCCGAAAGTCCATAACGTCGTCTCCTCCGAGTTTCGTGTGAACCACGATACTGGCCCAAAGATGACCAGCAGGACCGAGCCAGTGCAGACTGGGAGCAGCAGACCCGCGCGCCGCCATTCAAACCAGAATTGAGCTCCGGCCGCCGAAGCAAAACCCTTGCGACGTCGCGGCAGTGCATCAACCAAATGGCGCAGTCGTGCCTTCAACCACCCCCGCCCACGCCCGCCACCCCGGCGTTGCGTTTCCACAGAAAACCAACTTCCCCCAAACGCCACGCCTGCCACCCCGGCCATTACCAGGCTCAGCACCCGAAACGCCTTCGCAGGCTCCCAACGCGTAAGCTCAGGAAAGAGTGGTACCATCGCAAAATTCATGAGGACGATTCCAGCCAGAGCGAGGACAACAATCCGAGTGATGCGAAAACCGGCGAGGCTCCAAACAAGCGCTTGATAACACACCATTCCCGTTCCGAGTATAACCGCGGGCCACAGGTTGATGATTCTTCCCATCGGTGCAAACACAAGCTTCGCCCAAGCCATGTATAGCAACTCCACAGAAATCACCCCCAAAACCATTGGCAGCGCCACTAAAACCCAGGTCGCGACTGGAAGTGTAAAGAGTCGATAAGGAAAGCCATGCCAATTATTTCGTGTATTGGACTCTGCAAAATGAAAAATACCAAATAAAAAGAAAAACGAACAGACCATCAAAAACAAGTAAAGTGCTTCCAACCCCGCGGAGAGCTGGGCTCTGTTCGGAAAGAATACACCACAAAGCGAGCATAGTGCGATGAGACCTGCCACCACCCAGACGGATCTCTGGCTTCGTCGCCAGATTTCCCAAGTCAATGCCACAACGGGTACGTGCATAATCAATGAGCCGTTGTTTGTTCCTCGGAATTGGCGCGAGCGGAGGCAGTCACCCCGGCATGCGCCACGAATATCTCATTAAGCGAGGGAAACCGCTCCTCAACAATTTCAGCTCCCATCTGGAGTGCTCTCGCCGGCAGCTCGTTTCGCGCGCCATTGCACATCACCGACCACTCCCGCCCCATTCCACTTACACTCAATGCCCCGGCAATGACCGGAGGCTTTGTTTGCGTCGTTGGGAAGCGAAGTATAAAGCATCGATGTTGTAATTTGATTTCGTCGAGTGATCCACACATCACCAATTTTCCCTCATGCAACATGGCGATGTGGTCCGACACCCGCTCGATTTCTTCCAACAAATGTGAGGAGAAAAAGACCGTGCGACCTTCATCAGCCACTGTATGAATGACCGCCTCCAGAATGTCGCGCCGCACGATTGGGTCCAGGCCGGAACTGGGTTCGTCCAGAAGCAGCAGGTCCGGGCGATGCGCCTGTGCCGCTAATAGACCAGCCTTTGCCTGCTGGCCTTTGGAAAGTGTTTTGAGACGGGCCGCTGGATCGAGCCCAAACTGTTCTCGCAACTTTTCGGCATAGGCCATGTCCCATTTCGGATAAAAGGCCTGCGTGTAGCGCATGAGTTCATCCACGCGCATCCATCCAGGTAAATCTGGTTGCTCTGACAAATAACCAATCCGCCCCAGCACGCCAACCGGATCGGCCACCGGATCAACGTCGAAGACCCGCACGCTCCCAGACTCAGCTCTCAGGAGCCCCAGGATATGCTTGATCAAAGTCGTTTTCCCCGCGCCGTTGGCGCCCACCAACCCGAACACTCCGCCTCGCGGCACGTACAAAGACACCTCCTGCAACGCGGTCTTCGAACCAAACCGGCGGCACAACCCGGTGATGGAAACCACGGCCTCGGCCGAGGATGGCGATGGAAATTTCATTTGCTCGCCTGTGAATGAATTGCCTCATGCCGCTCACGGAGCAGCTCGATCACCTCGTCCAGATCGATATCTAGATGGCCCGCCTCAACCAGCAGTGAATCCGCTCGTTGCGTCAATACCTTCAATTTCTCACGCCGTGAAAGCGGCGAATGAGCATCAGAAATATAAGTCCCTGAGCCATGCCGTTTGGTGACAACACCAGCCCGCTCCAGTTCCAAATACGCCCGCGCCACAGTATTGGGATTTACCACCAATTGTTCTGCAAGGACGCGAATCGGCGGAATTTCCTCCCCTGGCGCCAGCCGTCCCGATGCCACCAGATGCTTCACCTGATTTGCAATCTGAACGTAAATCGGAACCCCATCCGCCGAGCTGATATGAATCTGCATAAGTGTATTAGTTTATTAATACACCAATTCGATCTTGTCAACCCCCACTTTGAGGACGCTGCGTCATCCCCTTACTTCTGCCGAAATTCCACCCGCACTAACTGTGCATCTTTATTGTTGTACCAATTGCTCCCCCACTCAATCACATACAACGCCCCCTCCGGCCCCAGCTTGATGCAAATCGGACGTTTGAATTTCATCGCCGGCAGAAACGGCTCCAGCTTCTGTAGATTCCCCGGTTTATCGAAACGTACGATATTAATTAAACTCCGCTCCCAATCAAAAATAAAGAGCTCCTCATCGTACTCCTTCGGCAGCTTGCAATCAGACTTCAGTTTCTTGTCAAAATGATAAACCGGTCCCGCCATTGCCGCCCGTGCACCCGAACCCATTTCAGGAAAACGTGATGTAGGTGTGTAGGGATACCAGATGAAAGCAGGTTGTGCGGGTGGCAACTCCTTCGCGCCTGTGTTGTGCGGCGACGAATTCACCGGATGTTGCGCATCGAACAACTCACCACTCTGCTTGCTGCCAAAATCGTAACGTCGATACGGTTTGTTATCACCGACGAATTGCGGCCATCCAAAATTTCCAGCCTTTCGCGCCTGATTGAATTCATCGAACCCCACGGGCCCTCTTTCCGGCTTGGCCTCGCGCGCATCCGGCCCCACATCACCCCAATAAACCCATCCACTCTTCGAATCTATGGAGAAACGAAATGGATTCCGCACGCCCATCACATAAATCTCCGGCCTTCCCTTTGAACCATCCTCCGGAAACAAATTGCCCTTCGGAATGGTGTAGCTGCCGTCCGGCTCGGGATGAATCCGCAGAATCTTGCCCCGCAAATCCATCGTATTGGCCGACGTCCTCTGCGCATCCCAATACTCTCTTCCCGGACGCTCATCAATCGGAGCGAAGCTCTCGTTTTCCGTGATAAATGTATTATCTCCCGTCGAAGCGTAAAGATTGCCATGCTTGTCGAAGTTCAGGTCCCCACCAGCATGATTCGCCACCTTGCGATCAGTGCGAAAATGGATCAGCACCTTTTCCGACGCAACGTCCAATACATCCCCGTTTAGTGTAAATCTTGAAACACGGTTTTCTTCCGGAGCCGTCGGCGAATAGAAGAGATAGATCCAATGATTTTCCAAAAACTTCGGGTCGAGCACAACTCCCAGCAGACTATTCTCAGAACCGCTAAATGTCTGGATGGTCGTGATGGTTTTCATCTCACCCGTTTCCGGCTTCCAAACCTTGATGGCCCCCAACCGCTCCACTAGAAACACGCGCTCATCCTGCGCCACGGATAAATTCATCGGCTCCGTCAAATTCGTCGCCAACACCACCTTTTTAAAATTGAGCTCACTGAAAGGCTTTGATTGCTCTCCTGCAAGGGAAACTCCTGTCAAACCGCCGATCAACAGCAACAAACACGAAACTGCAAATCTTTGACCAAGGCAAATAAGTCGATTCATGAATCCCGCAGTTTTGCAGCTTTGTGGAGCTTCAGGCAATCTTCAAAGTTAAGTTCAATTCCAGAATTGCCTGCCCCTCCCTCGCTGATCATAATCGTCAGATGCACCTGCGTTTTGCCATCCTGTTTGCAGCAGCCTTTCTGATCCGGGCTGAGGCGACCCAGGTTCAGACGAATGTGTCGATGCTGACTCCTGGCTTTACCGTTCAGCAACTACCGGTCCGCCTCTCAAACGTGAACAATCTCCGTTTCACTCCCGATGGCAAATTGACCGCACTGGGTTACGACGGCCGGGTCCATATCCTCCTCGATACGGATGGCGACGGCCTTGAGGACAAAGACCTCCTCTACTGGGATAAATCCACTCTCAGCGTTCCTGTCGGTATGACCTGGTCCAAGGATGGTCTTTACGTCTCTTCTCATGGCAAGGTTTCACTGCTGCGTGACATCGATGGCGATGGCAAGGCTGACCTGGAAGAAATCGTCGCCAGCGGCTGGCCACCCACTGATGTCGGCTCCGGCGGCGTTGATGCCACAGCTGTGACTCTCGACTCCGAAGGAAACCTTTATTTTGGCCTCCTCACCGCCGATTACTCCAATCCTTATCGCGTCAAAAATGGCGTCTCCCATTACGATCTCAAAAGCAAACGCGGCACCATCCAGAAATGGTCTCCTTCAACCCGGAGCCTGGAAACCATCGCCACCGGCATTCGCGTTCCCTACACGCTTGCTTTCAATCGTCTCGGGGACCTGTTCGTCACCGATCAGGAAGGAGAAACCTGGTGTCCCGGCGGTAATCCTCTGGATGAACTGAACCAAATCTTACCTGGTCGCAACTATGGGTTTCCACCGCGCCACGAAAAATATCTTCCTGCTCTCATCAGTGAACCACCGGTCGTTGCTTTCGGTCCCCAACATCAATCCAGTTGCGGATTGGTTTTTAATGAAGAGTCTAAGAACCATAAATCTTTCGGGCCCAAGTGGTGGGAAGGAGATGCCTTTGTCGCGGGTGAATCACGCGGAAAAATCTGGCGTGTCCGCCTCGTAAAAACTCCGGCAGGTTACGTTGGCAGGGAAACCGTCATCGCTCGACTGAACATGCTGACAATGGACGTGGCGATTTCTCCCAAAGGCGATCTCTACGTCTCCTGCCACAGCGGCTCTCCCGACTGGGGAACCGGACCTCATGGTGAAGGCAAACTTTTTAAAATCTCCTACACCGACTCCGCTGCTCCGCAGATGGTTTCCATCTGGCCGGCTGGTCCAATGGAAGTGCGCGTGGCTTTCGATCGGGCCATTGACCCCTCAGTGACTAATTGGATAAGCCAGATGCAAATTGATTTTGGTGAGTACGTCAGTACTGCTGATCGTCTCGAAGTATTGAAACCTCCCTATAAGGCGGTCAATCGCCAGGAAGCCACCCCGCGTGGCAAACTTCGCGTCGTAGCCACTCGGCTCTCCATTGATCATCGCACTCTAATACTCACCACTGATCCACACCCACAGTCAGTCAATTACGCACTGGCTTTACCCGGCATTAAAGCTGCAAACTCCAAAACCCCGGCAACCCAGATCGACGCTGCCTATACCCTAAACGGCGTCAAGGCAACCTGGTCTCGCAAAGGTCAGACTGATGCCGAATGGAGTGGTTGGTTTCCACATCTTGATTCCGTCGTAAACAAGGCCTTTACCCTCAACTCAACCGAACACGAACAACTCCGGAACTTGACCAGGAAAAAGGGAATCCTAAAATTGCACACTCAGGCCGCATTCCCTTCAGGCGAAGTCACTTTTCGCCTGCAATCCAGCCACCCCTTTGAGCTTGCAGCCGGCACCGTTACCAGCAAATCAGCATTGCATGATGGTTTGTATCGTGCCGAACTCAAAGTAAGTCCCACAGGCCAACTGGTCCCGCTATCAATTGCGCTGGAAACAGGCGGAAACCTGGATTTCCTGGTTCACGCAGATTATTCGCTGCTATCCGATCCAACCGTGCGGCCACTTCCCTTAAATATCTTTTACCTTCCATGGGCCCCCCAGCATCAGCTACTCACTCCCGTTACGGAAGAGAACAACAATCTCGCCCATGGTGATTTCGAAAACGGTCGCAATCTCTTTTTCGGCCAACAACTCAAATGCAGCACCTGCCACCGCATCCGCGGTGAAGGCGGCCTGATTGGCCCTGATCTCAGCAACCTCGTTCATCGCGACGCAGCCTCGATTCTGCGGGATATCAAAAACCCCAATGCCACAATCAATCCCGACTACGTCGCCTATAATGTCCTCCTGCGTGACGATACGGAACTCACCGGCTTCGTGCGGGCACAAACCGCTGGTTTGCTCCGCATCCTCGATGTCACCGGCAAGGAACATTCCATCGCCACGAGCGAGATAAAACAATTGCAACCCAGCACCGTCTCCCTGATGCCCACCGGCCTGCTGGATACTCTGAAAACAAATCAGGTTGATGACCTGCTTACCTTTCTATTGAACGAACCACCCACCAGTTCTGCCTCCCAGGTCCAAGCCTTGTTGCATTGCCCTCCATCTGAAACCCTGAATGCCACAAACCCGCTTCGCCCTTTAAATATCGTACTGGTGGCTGGCAAGCAGGATCATCCAACCGGGCAACATGATTACCCCGCGTGGCAAAAAGCCTGGGCTCCTCTTCTAGCTCAAATTCACGCAACGACTGTTACCAATGCCTGGAACTGGCCCACCCCTCAACAATTTCAACAGGCTGACGTAATAATGCTGTATTGTTGGAATCACGATTGGAGCGCTGAACGCTATCAGCAACTCGATGATTTTCTCGCTCGTGGAGGCGGACTGGTTCTCCTGCACGCCGCCACCATCGCGGACAAGGACCCGGAAAAACTGGCGGAGCGCATTGGTTTGGCAGCTCAGCCCGGACCCACCAAATACCTTCATACTCCCTTCAACTTGAAATTCAATGCAGCCTCCAATCAAGCGCTCACGTGCGGTTTCAAGGAATTACATTTTCTGGATGAACCGTACTGGCCCATGTTTGGCGATACCAATCGTATCGGAGTTCTCGCCACCGCTAAAATGGAAGGTCAACCCCGTCCCATGGTATGGACCTATCAACGTGGCAAAGGCCGTGTGTTTGCCAGCATCCCCGGTCATTACACTTCGACCCTCAATGACCCCGCATTTCGTATCCTGATCCTGCGCGGACTCGCATGGACAGTGAATGAACCATCACAACGATTCACCGACTGTCTCGCAATCAAAGTTCAATAAACCCGCTTGCTGAAAGCCTTATGAGACTCATTTGGTTTTCGCCAACGGTTGCACCCCTATTGTCCCTTGCAGCCTCTCCAGATACTCGGGTGACTTCACCGTGTGATACATATCCCATGCCGATTCCAACTTCGCCTTGATCCCCAGCCTGTCGGCCTCTTCCCCATAATTTGGTCTTTGGAGGAACGCTTTCAAATAGGCAGCATGTTTCTGCCACAGCTGAATCTCTTGCTTTTGCTTGGCTTTCAATCTCTCCGCATACCACTTACTCGCCAGCACATTATCCCGCGTGAACAATACTCGAAACTCAGGATGATTCACATCCCATCCTTCGTAATGGCCGTGCACCATCATATGCAAAAGCGCCTTCAACGGCGGACAGGCCATCTCCATGCTTCCATCTGCAAAATAACTCTCGGCCACGCGCTTTTGCGTGCTCACGATATTATCCATTCCGTCGGCAAAAATTGCCAAATCCTGCTTTTCAGGATGCAACATCTCGTCAGTAAAAACCGCTTTTGGATGGTTGAAAACCCGGCCGAAAAAGGTCCGCACGAAATTCTCCGTAATCCGATAACCAAGCCTGCTGGCCAGCACCTTGTTGCCACCAAATTCAATGTCCTGGCATCTTTCCAAATAACCATTCTCAATCAGAAATTTGGGTCGCCTTTCATCCGGCGTCATCCGGCACCAAACTTCGGGAATCAACAAACTGACATCATGATCCACACGCACGTTCGGCCCCACATATCCCGCAGCGGATATAAACGCGTCGTAACCGGTGAGCGCGTAGGAAACCAACGCCGCATTCAGATCGATGATCGGCGGCAAGGCATTGAACGGCCCCTTCGTTAAAGCACCCTCCGATCCCGCTCCCGTTGTTGAAGGCGATTTACCGGTCATGCTGCAGATAAATTCCATGAAAAGTTCCGGCAACTCCATGTAATGAATGGGATTATAAACCGCCAGTGAACGAATATGCGCCGCTGCCTCGGGCGGATTATTCCGACGGCCCGGCATCACGGCATTAACTGGCGTAAGCACCGGGGCTCCCAGCGGCAATCGCCGTTGCAATCGGGTGCACATCTCCGTCAGATATGCATCGCGCGGGTTTGCCAGATCCGTCCGTTCCTGGAGATAACGCGGATTCTTCGATGGCTTCCCATCAACAATCCTTGGATGCGCGGAGGAAACGAAAAAGTCCGGTCCCTCGCCCTTCGCAGCTGCCAAAATCAAGTCTTGCATCGGCTTGGTGTACTGCACAAAACTCGTTGCCTCTTCAATCAATGCCCGCGCATCAGTGGCGGTCAACGGCTCAAAATTAGAGAGAAAGTTTCCCGGCTGGGTCAGGTCTTTCTCGGTTTGTTTATCGTAACCGCGGTGAATTGCCTCGTCCGGCCGTTGAAATAACCGCGCCTCGCAATTCATCACAAACTTCACCGAAGCATTCGAATATTCCGGATTCAAATGTTCCAACCCCGCCGCCGGCACCACAATCGAGGCGGTGATGTCATCTTCCATCTGGAGCTTGGCTGCCTCATGAAAATCCTTCCTCAACCCGAAAACGCGCCACGAACCATCCACATCATAACCGACGCGCAGAAAGGCCGAGACCAGTTTCCGGTTATCATATCTCAACTCATTGCCAGGTACGCCGTTGATGATGTCGACGCCAAAATGCTCCAGCCACTTCTCACCCCATTGCGGCTTGTAGAACCTCTTAACCACAAACAACAACTCCAGAACATATTGTGGAATTGTGGCCAGCCATTCGTTGAATTCGGCCGAATATTCCTTTTCCGAAGGAGTAAACAATTTGATGACTGATCCCAGGGACCGTTCCTGACTCAATACCAAGCGCTTATCAATGCCGTTCTTCGCCGGGTCTTTGAACCGGTTGGAATAGTCATGACGCAACAGCTTCGATAGGTGATTAAAATCCTCCTTGAAATCGGCCACGAACACCGGCCCTTGTAACATGGCGTCGGTAATGGGCTTGGATATCTCGGATTTTCCACCACCCGAAACGGTGGATGGTTTATGGCAAAACGTTCCTTCGGATACCGTGCCCACCAGTCGCCAGGCGCGGTTCATCGGCTTTTCCATCTGCACGCGATAGCCGGATGGCCGGACATAAATTTTATCTGCAAGCAATTTAATGCTCTTCTCCCCCTCCGGTGTCTGCCATGTCACAGTCTGCTTGTGCAAATCAAATCGCACGTCGTGGTGCAGGTAAATGATTTCTGGAAAGCGCTTGTCCACGGCGTAGCCATCCGGATGCATCTCCATCGCCTCCCCGCAAAGCTCCACCACCTCGGCCAGCGTATGCCCGCGTCGCCGCACATGCTTGTCCGTAAAAAATTCCTCGCCCAGGTCGTAACTCGGATAAACCAATGCCCCACCCGCATGTTCTTCTTCGCAAAGCCCGAATAAATTCGCCGCATAACTGATCTGCGTCTTTACCTCCTTCTTGCAGTACCCATAATAATTGTCGGCGATCAGCGTGACGATCACTCCATGTTCATCGCGCGCCGTGATCTTGAAAGCCGAGCCGTTGTTGTAAAGTTCCGCTTCGTTCTTCCAACACATTCCGTCCCGACGCTGCCGTGCGGTGGCCTGGTCCCAATGTGGCAACCCAAGTTCCTTCTTGTTCGCCTTTACGAGGTGCGGCGCCAAAATCACACAACCCGTGTGGCCGCTCCAATGTTCCGTATCCAATCCCGCATCATTCTCCGGCAGCAGAGGATCCCCGGCATTTCCAAAAATCGTTTCTACAAAATCAAGATTGCTCACCAGGTTGCCCGGCGCGAAAAATCGAATCTCCATCGATTTCTCCGGAATAAAACCGGGGACTTCCGGGCAAACAATCGGTCGCAATAACAAGGATACAAAGCATTCCGCCTGCTCTGCCTGCGTGGAGGTGAACGGCAGACGCATCAGTTCCTTCGGCGGTTGCAATGCCAGTTGCAGGAGCTTCGCAAACACACTCTTTGGCACTGCCAGCTTGTCATCCGGAATCGGCAACCCGCCTTCCGCAATATGGAATACTCCCTGCGTCGTACGCCGGTCCTTGGCGGGATTGTGCAACACTCCCTGCCTTACACGATACGAACTCGTGATGTCCGAAATAAACTCATCCTTGTCAGGCGGTAACGACAAAACTCGCGCCAGCCCGGCGCTGTCCAAAACAAACGTCCTGGCCGGCAGTTTTACTGAAAGCCCCGCGTCATAAAGATACTCTTCAAGAAACTTCTGAATTCGCCAATCGGCCGGACAAAGATAATTGGCCAGCAACCGGATGGTTTCCTTCTGGCGGGCGAACATCGGCCCCGTCAAGCCCGGCACCCGGCCACTCTCGTTTTGGCCGAAGATGGGACAACCGGTCATGGCCAGCCGCAAATTAATGCTCTCAATCAGTGTTTCATCCGGATGACCGGCCGGGGCGGTTTCCACATTCCCCGCAGACATTCCAAACTTCATACTCAGTCTAATACAATCAACGCAGGGTACTCTGCAACGGAATTAAGCCACCAGCCATCGCAGTTACATGAAATCAACTTAGCGCTCTAACTCGACCTGCCGGCATGTTGCCAGAATCACGCAAGTAATTACCAGCTGTGAGCCGAACCCATCGTGGCTATCTCCCTCTCAGCAAACGAAAAATGATTTACTCATTCCCGTGCATCAGCCATGCTTAACTGCTTTATTGGTCTGAAAACCCATGCAGGCTGGGAGAGCATGACGCATGATCTCCCATTCGTCTGGCTTCCTTGGGAACTGGTCCGAAATGATTTAATGACACCCGTGTATTTGCTTGCGATTCAGATGAATGACCCGGTTTCCTGGTTGCTTCCGGCAGCGTGCGGGGTTATTGGGGCTATCATCGGGGCGCTCGCGATGAAGCGCCCGAGCCGGAAGGTAACCCAACCCGTAAGGGAAGCCCGCATTCAGCAGTTGAATCAGGAACTTGAAGGCCGGGTTAACGAGCGGACATCCGCCCTGTCGAATGCCAACAACCAGCTCACAAACGAAATCACGGAGCATCGAAAAACCGAAGCCCTGCTCCGACAGAGCGAAGAACAAGCCCGTATTCTGGTGGATAACGCCCCTGAGGCCATCGTCGTATTGGACTTTGATAATGGGTTGTTTGTCGCTGTAAATGAAAATGCCTGTCGATTATTTGGATATCCACGGGAAGCCTTGATGAAATTGGGGCTGGCTCCACTCTGTCCCATTGTTCAGGCAGATGGCAGATTTTCGGACGAAGCTGCGCGAGAGAAAATAGCAGCTGCTTTGGCGGGAGAAACGCCGGTTTTTGAATGGATTCACAAAAACTCGGTTGGAAATTTAATTCCTTGCGAAGTTCGATTGGTCCGGCTTCCTGCAGAAGGGCGGAACCTGGTCCGCGGCAGTGTCACCGACAATACCGAACGTCGTAGGAAGGAGAGGATTCAAAAGGCAATTTACCAGATTTCCGAGTCCATCCACACAGCCAATGACCTGGACAGTCTCTATAGACAGATTCATGGCACGATCAAGGAGTTGATGCCGGCGGACAACTTTTTCCTCTCGCTCCACGATGCTGCCACCGACATGCATCATTTCGTTTACCACGTGGATGAAGTCGATAAACGACCACCACCTCGAAAATTAAAATACGGGATGTCCGCCTACGTTCTCCAGACCGGCAAACCTTTGTTGGCAGACCGGAACGCAATGTTGCAACGACAGATTAAAGGCAGTCCGCCGCCCGGCCCGATCGAACCTGGTAATTGGTACGTGGAATCGGGAACCCCGTCCGCCATCTGGCTCGGCGTACCGTTGGTGGTACGTGGAAAAGCTCTCGGCGTAATGGTCGTGCAGGATTACCATGACGAAAAAGCCTACGGCGAAGAGGAGAAGAGAATTCTGGCCTTCGTGGCGGAACAAACCGCCCTCGCCATTGAGCGCAAACAGGCGGAACAGGCATTGCGCATTCGCAGCGAACAAGTGTTGCGGCATCGCAACATGCTTTTGGAACTCGCCAAACTCGACAAATCCGAATTTGAACTGGCACTGGAGAAAATTTGTGGCCTGGCCGCTTTAGCCTTCAATGTGGCACGCGTCAGCTACTGGTCTTTGTGCGAAGGCAATACCGCCATTATTTGTGAGGTGCTTTACCTCAACGCCCGCAAGGGCGTGGAGGTTTCTTTCAAAGGTATGAGGTTGGACCAAACCTCCTGCCCGGACTATTTCAAGGCATTGGGAGCAAAGGAGACGATTGTTGCCAACCAGGTCCTGACCCATCCAGCTACCGCCGCTCTCGGTGAAAGTTATCTAAAACCCCTGGGTATCAGCTCGATGTTGGATGCACCAGTTTGGGTGCATGGATGCGTCGTCGGAGTTCTCTGCCATGAGCACATCGGCCCGGGCCGCGAGTGGACGGCTGAGGAAATCGATTTTTCGGCCTCAGTTGCAACCATGATTTCATTGGCCATCGAAGCAGCCCAGAGAGCACGGTCTGAAAGATCGTTGCGGGAATCGGAGGAGAAGCACCGCGCACTCTTTAGAGCAACCAGCCAGGGCGTACTCTTGCATGATGAAAATATCATCTTCGAGGTGAATTCGGCCGCCATGCGCATGTTGGGACGGGGAAATGAAGAGGATTTGCTGGGAAAAAGTCCATGGGATATCTCCGCCCCCATACAGGCCAATGGCGAACCCGCAGAATCTCTGGCCCGCAAGCACATCCGCACGGCCTTGGAAAAAGGCAGCGCGCGGTTCGAATGGCTGGCGCGGCGCCCCGAGGGCAAGGATTTTCCGGCTGAAATCTTCCTTACTCCAATCCCCTTGCATGGTCGCACGGTCATACAGGCTGTTATCAACGATATTACGGAACGCAAGCAGGCCGAGACCGAACTATTGAAAGCGCTCGCGCGGGAAAAGGAATTGGGCGTCTTAAAGAGCAGTTTCGTATCGCTGGTATCACACGAGTTCCGCACCCCGCTCGGCATCATCATGTCTTCGGCAGAAATTCTCCATTCCTACCTCGACCAACTCGAAACCATCCATCGCCAGGAGCATCTGGAATCGATCGCAAAAAACGCGAAAAGAATGGCTGGAATGATGGAAGAAGTCCTGCTTTTTGGACAGGTGGAGGCAGGGAAAATGGAGCTTCATCCTGCACCATTAAGCCTTTCAAGCTTTTGTCGCCGCCTGAAGGATGAGATATTATCCGCCACGGATGGACAATGCCCCATTGTGCTGACCATGGAAGCCTTTCCAACCGATATTTTTGCTGATGAACGGGTTTTGCGTCATATTTTCACGAACCTCCTGCTCAACGCAGTGAAGTATTCGCGCGCTGGCAGTCCAGTACATTTCATGGTCGCTCAGGAAGGCAAAGATGCGGTTTTCCAAGTACGCGATCAAGGCATTGGAATTCCCGAGGCAGACCAGCAATGGCTTTTCAAAGCCTTCCACCGCGGCAGTAATGCCGCAAACCTGCCAGGAACGGGATTGGGATTGGTCATTGTGAAACGCTCAGTGGAACTGCATAATGGCAGGATTAAGGTAGAAAGTGTGGTCGACCAAGGCACAGCAATTACCGTAAGGTTGCCACTTTTCAATGAAGCCAATGAAAAAAATACTCGTCATTGAGGATGAACCAGAGATGCGCCGGAATCTCCTGACCATTCTTAGGCTGGAAAAATTTGAACCCAGCGGCGCCCAGAACGGACGCCTGGGAATCGAACTGGCCAAAAAGGAAAAGCCTGACCTGATCCTTTGTGATGTAATGATGCCCGAGCTGGATGGCTACGGCGTGCTCAAGGCTCTGCGGGAGGATAAATCCACCGCCTCCATACCATTTATTTTTCTCACGGCCAAAGGCGAAAAAATCGATCAACGCAATGGCATGAACCGGGGTGCGGACGACTATCTCACAAAACCGGTGGCGAAAGCCGATCTTCTCGGCGCCATCTCAGCCCGGCTTAGTCGTCGTGAAGAACAAATCCAGCGCGAGTTTAAGCCTAACTTCGACTCCTCTGAACCATTGCTTGCCCTTGGCCTGGCGCCTCGGGAAGCTGAAGTGCTTCTGTGGGTAACTCAAGGGAAATCAAACGGCGACATCGCTTCCATTCTTGGCATCTCCGAATGGACGGTCAAAAAACACCTGCTCCATATCTTCGAAAAACTCGGAGTCGAATCCCGCAACGCAGCCACTCTGCGTGCCTTGGAAATACTGAGTTCGTCCTCGGCGGATAAATAATTGCCGGCCGTCGCATCCATGAACCCGGTTTTACCGGCGCGGCCCCATTCAAATATTTGGTATATAGGGATTTCCCAGACTTGATTGAAGTCCGATTTGAGGGGATACATATCGCGACATGCAGACAATTGTGATTGGACACAAAAACCCGGACATGGATTCCATCTGTGCCGCGGTGGGGTATGCGCGCCTGAAGCAACTTCTCGGCGTGCCGAACGTGATTGCCGCGCGGGCCGGCAATACCAATGCCCGAATTGACTATGTGCTGGGACGATTTCATGTCCAGCCCCCCGTTTTTTTGAGTGATGTTTCCCCTCGGGTGGCGGACGTAATGCAGCGCGATGCCATCTCTGTAACCGCCGATTCAGCGGTTTATGATGCCATCCAGTTGATCGCCGAAAAGCAATTGCGCGGCTTGCCGGTCATCGACGGGAACAAACGGTGCCTTGGGCTGCTTTCGGCCTTCAAGTTGAGCCATTATCTCTTTCCTTCGCGCGAAGAAGCTTCAGCGGCGCGCATCATTAACGCTTCACTGGCCAGTATCGTAAAAACGTTCGGAGGCGATGTCATCGCCGGAGAAGCCTCCAATGAAGCCAGCGAGACGCTGTTCATGGTAGGCGCCATGGATCTTTATACTTTCTCCCAGAGAATGTTGCGCCAGAAGGATAAGAAAATCGTGCTTTTCGTCGGCGACCGTGAGCATATCCAGACGGCGGCAATCGTGTCGAAGGTGCGCGCCATAGTCGTTACGGGTGGTTTGGCCGTCGAGGAACGGGTATTGGAGGCGGCCAAGGGCAGCGGCGTTACCATCGTCAGCTCGCCTTACGATACTGCCACCACCGTGCTCCTGGCACGCGGTGCTGTGCGCGCGGACCACCTCCTGGAACCGTTCACCAGTTTCAGCCCTGAAACATCTTTGGAATTGGCGCGGGAACGGGCTGCCAATTCCGCCTCCTTCATTTTCCCCATCGTGGATGAGAATGGTCAGTTATTGGGTGTTCTATCCAAAAGTGATTTCCTAAAACCCCCCGGCACCAGGCTCATACTGGTGGACCATAACGAGTTATCGCAGGCCGTTCAAGGAGCCGACAAGGTGCCCATCACCGAAATTTTGGACCATCATCGTATCGGAGGTTTCGCCAGCGATTCACCCATTCACTTCTGGAATAATCCCGTGGGCTCCACCAGCACGATTGTAGCCCTCTGCTACCAACAAATGGGCGTACCCATTCCTTCGGATGTCGCGGGCCTGTTGATGGCAGGTTTGATTTCGGACACGTTGAACCTGACTTCTCCGACGGCTACCCCAGTGGATACACGCGTGCTCGATCACCTTTCAAAGATCGCCAACGCAGATCCCGCTGAGTTGGCAGAGCGCATTTTCTCTGTCGGCTCCCCCCTGCTCACCTTGAATCCCGATCAGGTGATCACTGCCGATTGCAAGGAATACGAAGAACACGGCAAGCGTTTCACGGTTTCCCAAATTGAAGAGCTTAATTTCTCCCACCTGGCCGAGAAGCAAGCCTCCCTTCTGGAGGCATTAAACCGTCATTGTGAAGGTCGCGGGCTGTTTTTTGCGGCACTGCTGGTTACCGACATCAACACCCAGAATTCACTCCTATTGGTTTCGGGATCAACGGCGTTCCAGCAACGGATCACCTTCCCTTCGCATGGGCCTCATATCTGGGAGTTGGATGGCATCGTTTCCAGGAAGAAGCAACTCCTGCCTTATCTGCTGCAATGCATGATTGGCGTTGGAGCAGGTTGATCATGGCAGGAAGGTTTAATGGCTGGCAATAACCGGGTCTTTAGAAGCAATCCGATTCTTCTTCAAATCAGATGCGTGTTGCCCGTGCTATTGGTCACGCCCTGTCAGTCCTCGATTTGCGGAAAAACGGTTCTTCTCCAAAGGGAGCGAGAAAAATTGTTTCTCCCCTTGCCGCGCGGTAATAATCGGAGAATGCTAAAAGGCTTATTGTAAGAACATCCAAAATCGGATGCGTATTTGAGAAGATGTCTGACACACCAAGTCTTCACACAGATGAAAGTCGTTATTCGACTGCTAAACTGCTTCGGCGTCTGCTGGCGCTGGCATGGCAGTTTCGCGTCGATTGCCTGCTTTCGCTGGCCTTGAGCATCATACTGTTGTTGCTCGGACTGGTCGGTCTTCAGTTGCTCGGAACCGCCATTGATGTTATCCGGCACGCCCTCGATCCAACCGCAGTTCCGCCAGCCTATCCGTTCGGCTGGAAGCCGCCGGCAAACTGGTCCCCCTTGCATGTGGTAACCGCGCTTTCTCTTGCCATCGTCGCACAGGCGGTCTTGCGATCGGTTTTAACCTACAGCTATAACATGACCACCGTCCGGCTGACACAAGGCAAAATTGTTCCCGAACTGCGTGGCAAACTTTATTCCAAAATTCAAAGGTTAAGCTTTCGCTTTTTTGAAGTTCACGGCTCCAGTTCCATTTTTAATCGCCTGACGGGTGACGTTCAGAACACCCGCTTATTCGTGGATGGAGTCATCCTGCAAGGACTAAACATGCTGATCACGCTGGCAGCCTACTTTCTGTACATGTGGAAAATCCAGGCCTCGCTGACCTTGGCCTGTCTTTCAGTGACCATACCACTCGCACTGGTCACGCATTATTATTCGAACCGCCTGCGTCCGGGGTACCAAAAGAATCGTGATTTATACGACGGTCTGGTCGAGGTCTTTTCACAAAGTGTTCTGGGAATACAAACGGTGAAAGGTTTTGCGGCAGAATCTGACCGGATTAAAAAATTCGAAACAGGCAATCGAGCCGTTGCTTCGCAGCAACAAAAAATATTTTGGGATTTATCCGTCTTTACCCCCATCACCCACTTCCTGTCTCAATTAAGCCTGGTCATCCTGTTCGCTTATGGTGGCTGGCTTTATGTGCAGGGAAGAATTCCATTGGGTGGCGGACTGGTGGTATTCGCAGGTTTGTTGCAACAATTCACTGGGCAGGTGGCCAACCTTTCAACCATCGCCAACTCAGTGCAACAAAGCCTCACGGCCTCCAAACGGGTCTTTGAGGTGCTGGATACTCCAATTGAAGTGGAAAATAATTCCAACCCTGTAAAACCCTCGCGACTCAAGGGCAATCTGGTATTCGACGGTGTTACCTTTGGCTATGTGCCGCAGACACCAGTGTTGAAGAACCTCTCGTTCACTGCGCAATCAGGTCAGGTGATTGGCATCTTTGGCATGACGGGCGCTGGAAAAACTTCACTGCTTGGCCTGATCCCTCGTTTTTATGATCCACAGCAAGGGCGCATTCTTATTGATGGAATGGATCTTCGCGATCTTGATTTGGATGAATATCGCCGCCAGATTGGCATCGTTTACCAGGAGAGTTTTCTTTTTTCGAACACCGTCGCCGCGAACATCGCCTTTGGAAGCCCCTATGCCACCCAGGATCAAATCGAACAGGCTGCCAGGGCGGCATCGGCCCACGACTTCATCATGGCGTTGCCGAAAGGATATAACACCGTCTTGGGAGAATCCGGCGCCGACCTGTCAGGTGGTCAACGTCAACGCCTCGCCCTCGCGCGCGCTTTGTTGTTACAGCCTCCCATTTTGATCCTGGACGACCCAACCGCATCGGTAGACGCCAAAACGGAGCATGAAATTGTCTCCGCACTCCGTCACGCGATGGAGGGACGCACCGCTTTCGTTGTCGCCAATAGGCTCAGCTTGTTACGCCGCGCTGATAGGATACTGGTGCTGGAGGAAGGCCGGTTGGTTCAGGAAGGCACCCATGATCAACTTGCTCATATTCATGGTCCCTACCAGGATGCAGCAGTGCTTCAACTCATGGATTTGGCCAGGGAAGAAAGGAGTGCAGCATGAGTGCATCCCCGCAATCTTCATCCCAATCCTCCAGGGAGTCGCTTGAGACTGCCGGCACGGCACATCAGAATCCCCGGGAAGCAATTACGTATTATAATCCAGTCGAAGACCGCGAATCGGATCGCGCTCCTCTCAGTCTTCACCTGATTCGCCGCATTTTTACATACACGAAGCCGCATGCCGCCAAACGCAATTGGCTCTTTTTCTGCACTCTCTTTCGCGGTATCCAGCTTCCCCTGCTCGCCTGGATGATTGGTGCAACGATCAACGGGCCGATTGCCGGCCGTGATCAGCATGGAATTGTTTTGTATTCCGCTGTTTTTCTCGCACTCGTTCTCCTGACCGCGTTCACGTTTCACTTCCGTCAAAGGCTTGCATTGGAATTGGGTGAAGCCGTGGTTTACGACATGCGTTCTGCTTTGTTCCATAAACTAATGGGCATGCCGATGTCCTTTTTCAATCGCACCAAATTCGGCCGCATCATCAGTCGAATGACGTCGGACATTGATAACGTGCGCATTGGCGTGCAGGACGTGGTGTTTGCCTCGATAGTGCAAGGCATTCAAATGCTGGGCTCCGCCGTATTGATGGCGTATTACAACTGGAAGCTCTTCGCAATCATGCTTCTGCTCGCTCCCATAATCTGGGTGGTGAACCAGCGTTATCGGGAGGAGGTCAGTTATCGATTGCGCAAGGTGCAGGAAAGTTGGAGCCGTTTGTCATCAACCATCGCGGAGTCTGTCAGTGGCATCCGCGTAACGCAGGCCTTCGTGCGACAGGAAATTAATTCCGGCTTCTTTCGCAAACTGGTCGGCTCTCTCGCAGAGAATAACGTCGGTGCTGCCCGTGCCACGGCAGTGTTTATTCCCTTGCTGCAGATGAAGAGTCAGTTGTTTTTGGGTGCGATGGCTTGGCTTGGCGGTTATGGGGCGCTTCGCTGGCAAGGGTGGATGCATATGGAAGTCGGCGATTTGGTGATGTTTTTCTTTCTGGCAAATCTTTTCTTCGAACCGATCCAGGTTATCGGAAATCAATATAATCAAGCCCTTACCTCCATGGCGGGTGCCGAGCGCTTTTTTAGGTTGATGGATCTCCAACCCGAATGGCAGGACGCACCTGCCGCAAAGCCTTTGCCCAATATTCTTGGAAAGGTTGAATTCCAACAGGTTGACTTTGAATACGAAAAGGGTCGCAAAGTTCTGGAAGAGATTTCATTCACCGTTGAACCCGGCCAAACCGTTGCCCTGGTTGGACACACCGGCAGCGGAAAATCCACCATTGCCGGGTTGTTGCAAAAATTTTATCTGCCTTCGCGCGGCCGGGTGCTCGTCGACGGTCATGATTTAATGGACGTAACGAGTCATTCCTTGCATTCACAAATGGGAAGCGTGCAGCAGAACAACTACCTTTTTACCGGTTCCGTGATGGACAATATTCGGTTGGGTCGCCCCACTGCCACCGAGAGCGAAGTGCGGGCAGCTTTGCAGGCGCTGGATTGCGTGGATATGATTGAAGCGCTCCCGCAAGGCCTGGCCACGCCGGTCGGTGATAAGAGCGCATCGCTTTCGCTGGGCCAACGCCAGTTGGTCTGCTTCGCCCGGGCGTTCCTCGCTGACCCGCGTATTCTCGTGTTGGATGAAGCGACCAGCGCCATCGACACCGTCACGGAGGCGAGACTTCAGAGGGCGTTGGAAGTTCTCCTGCGCGGGCGAACCTCATTCGTCGTGGCCCATCGTCTCAGCACGATCCGCAATGCCGACCAGGTGCTGGTGTTGGGCGCGGGCCGCATTGTCGAACGCGGCAATCACAATTCCCTGCTGGCTGCTAACGGCGTATATGCACGTCTGTATAAGGAATTCCTTGGCTTGTCAGCTCATCCCTGACTCAGTTGTTGCAGCATATTCGCTAGCTGACGATAACGTGGATAGATGTTGCTATAGGATTTTACCTGTCCTGGCCGGGGTTTGATCGTAGAGGTGGCCCGTCGAATCCGCGGCGGAGCCGCCATGGTGCGGATGGCTTCCTCCACATCTGAAAAGCCCGTTACTGCTTTCCCTGCCGCCAAAGCGCCGAGAATCGCAGCTCCCAGTGCTGGTCCCTGCTTGGAAGGAGGAACTGAAATGGATTCACCAAGAACGTCGGCATAAATTTGCACCAACAAAGGATTGTGATGTGGCAACCCGCCAGTTGCGACAAAGCGGTTCACCGACACTCCGTGTTCGCGAAGCAACTCAACAATCCACCTTACCCCAAAGGCTGAAGCTTCCAAAAGCGCGCGGTAAAGATGAGCGGGAGTATGCCGCAATGTGAGTCCGGCAAATGCTCCCGACAGCGTGCCATCCATCAGCGGTGTGCGACAACCGTTAAACCAATCCATGCAAATCACGCCTTCGGAACCCGCGGGAATTTTGGCCGCCATCCTGGTCAGGGCTGAGAAGTCGCTTTGTCCGAGGGTGCGTCGCAGCCAGTCAAAAGCATCTCCGACCGCAGCCTGCCCTGTTTCGTAACCAACCATGCCCGGCAGAATGCCTTCCTCCACAATGCCTGCCACTCCGGGCACCGCCTGAAAACGATCGCTGTTAAGCATGTGACAACTGCTGGTTCCCATCACCATCACCAACGTTCCCGGTTCGGATGCGCCCGCACCAGGCACTCCGGCATGTGCATCAATGATGGCTGCACTAACAGGCGTGCCAGGCCGCAAGCCAAATTTCGTTGCCATGCTGGCAGACAATCCACCAGCTAACTCGCCTGGTGCTAAAAAACGACCCGGCAATTTGTCCTGAACTATCGTCGCCATCTTGGGATGCATGGCACGGAAAAATTCAGAAGCAGGATATCCATGCTGGCGATTCCACATGGCTTTGTAGCCGGCCTGGCAGGTCGATCTTGCCAACTCCTTCGCGGAACCGCCCACTAATTGCCAGACAAACCAGTCTCCTGCTTCCAACCAAACATCGGCAGCAGCATAAACCTTGGGAGCAACTTCAAGTGTCTCAAGAACTTTTGGAAAAAACCATTCAAGGCCGATGGTGCCACCATAATGGGCAAGCCATGGCTCCTTGCGCTCGTGTGCCAGTGCATTAATGGCATCCGCCTGGGTCCTGGCTCCATGATGTTTCCATAGCTTCGGCCAGGCCATCGGTTCCGCAGCAAATTGCTTCAATAAACACAACGGTGTTCCATCGCTTTTCGTTGGAAGCATCGTGCAACTGGTGAAATCAACCCCGATGCCAATAATTTCACTCGGAACGCATTTTGCAGAAAGCAAAGCCTGTCTAATCGCGCGTGCGGCACTGTCGATCCAATCCCGGGGATGCTGGAGCGCAAAATCTGGCAGCAAGTTCTTCTTGGACCCGGGAAGCTTTTGTGTGATTTGCCCATGGCGATAGCCAACCACGGAGGAGCCGCGCTCATGACCTTTTAAATCCACGAGCAACGCACGCACCGACTCGGTGCCAAAATCCAATCCCAGAGAAATCAAATCCTTCATGTGGCGATTGATTCCTCTTACTCGGAAAGACGTCTGAGGAAAAGAATATTATGAACGTTTGTCACACCAAGTATGAAAGTCAGAACAACTCGCCTGTAAAATGGGTGTTTAAGTATATCCGTCCCGCCGATCATAAGGTGCTTCTTTCACAGCCAATGTCCTGCTCAACCAGCTCCTGTCATCACTTTTCATGACATGTCATCGGTTCTGGAGGTGATAAAGTAATACCAATCCACACTTGTGAAAACCGTAAACAAACGTCGGTCGCGCCTGGCCCCACCCCACTACGAAACCCGGGCGTTTACACTGATTGAGTTGCTGGTGGTCATTGCCATCATCGCCATTCTGGCAGGCTTGCTTCTGCCTGTCCTGGGCAAGGCAAAAATGAAGGGCCAGGGTATATCCTGCATGAACAACAACCGGCAGATCATGCTCGCGTGGCGCATGTACGCGGACGATAATAATGACGTCCTGGCCCCGAATGATTACCCTTATACCACACCTTTTAATACCACCTTGCGCAGTTGGGTCGTCGGCAGCATGGACGTCCTCCCCGACGCTACGAATACCGCAATCCTGGTAAATCCCCAATACTCAATGCTGGCCAGCTATAATGCGAACGCCGCCACTTACAAATGTTCAGCCGATCAAAGCATGATGAAGAACGCACCGCGAGCACGCAGCATGTCCATGAACTCCTCTGTAGGCACGCGTTGGAACACAAGTCCTCGTGGAACCGCCATCGGCGGTGGCTGGCTGCCTGGATCATATAATGATGCCCAAACCACTTGGCGCACTTACGGCAAGTTTAGCGATATCACCGCACCCAGCCCGAGCGATCTTTGGGTGCTCATGGATGAACATCCCGACAGCATCAACGATCCGCTCATGGCTGTGGAATGCGGCCTGATAAATGCCGCCGCAATGATTGTTGATTACCCGGCCAGTTACCATAACGGCGCCTGCGGCATTGCCTTCGCCGAAGGACACGCGGAAATTCACAGGTGGAAGGATGGCCGCACAACCCCTCCGGTGACACACGTCCCGCTTCCGCTTGGTGTTTCATCGGCCAACAATCCCGACGTGACCTGGCTTCAGCAGCACACGTCTGCCCCGCGTTAGCAGGATTTAACTCAAGGCTAAATTATTTCAGCATACTGCGAATTGCGAATACACCCCGTCTGAGCATCTCCCCCTAAAAGGTAAAAAGATTCCTCCATTCTTTGATGAATGTGATGCGACACGCGAGCGGTCGTTGCCTCACAATTTGACAGACTCCGACTTTCTTTGAGTGAAGCGGCGCCAGTGCGTATAGCCAACACTGCGGGCAAGTTCCATAGCCTTGGAGAAATCCATACCCACTTCATCTGGGGCATGGGCATCGGAACCAAAGGTGATGGCAACATTGCGCTCTTTGGCCATCCGGACGATTTGTTTGCTTGGGTATATTTCCTTGCAGTCCTTTCGCAGCCCTGCCGTGTTTAATTCGATTGCGATTTCCTTGCGGGCAACGGTGGTCAGGAAGCGGTCGAAAAGCGGGGTGCAATCGCGCTCGGGATAGATGCGAAATTTTTTGGGCAGGTCTGCATGGCCAACGATGTCAAACAGGCCCGAGTCCGCCGCCATGGTCAACCGTTCGAAGTAGGCCGTCCAGACCTCGTAAGGATCGCGGTTTTTCCATTGGGAGAGTTTGCTGGGATTATCGATGTCCCAGGAATCCGAAACATAATGCACCGAGCCAATCAGGTAGTCCCACGGATGAAGGCTTGTAAGTTTGCGAATCCAATCCTCATGACCGGGCAGATAATCCACTTCCAAAGAGAGCTTGATGGTGAGTTGTGGAAACGCCTTTTGCGCTTTGCGCACGTTCTCCACATATTGATCCAGCTGATCAAAGCGCATGCGCCAGTTGTCAAAGTCATCCCGGAGCATCGGGGAGTGATCGGAAAAGCCGATTTCCGTCAGTCCAATCGCAACAGCGTGAGCAGCGTAATCAATCGGCTCACCCGCTGCGTGGCGGCAGAGCGCAGTGTGCATGTGGTAATCGGCAGTCGACATGATAAATATTATTCTATTTTAAAGCAGCAGGATGGAGCAAAGTGCCTTACGGGCGGTCGATTGCAATTTAAAGCGTACATCCCACTGAAGTTACTAAAACTTCGCACAAACTCGAATTCTTTTTTTCACAAATCCACGTTTAATATTCGATCAGTTCATTTATTTCCGGCACCAATTGCCGTTAAACGGCAACTTTCCAGACTGAAACTCTGTCGAACAGCCAGCGTTTCCTCAATCATTAAATAGTGTCAGGCGCGACCAGGACCATGAAGCGCTGTCGCGGACAGAATGAGCTTGGCAGGGAAATTTCAAGCATCTATGTTGCGCGAAACAACAATGTCCAAGCTGCGTCCAAGCACTTTTTCCGAAGAGGCCTCTTTAATACAAAAGGCAGAAGCACCTGTGGGATCCGGGCGCATTTGGCATGGGCAGATTTTCAAAAACACCTTCACCCGGAACGGGCGACGGATAAAGCTGAAACACTGGTCAGTCAAAATTCAGCACCAGCGCAGGCGCCGGACATTTTCATTACTTCCGAGCTCCCGTGCCCAGGCCTTGAAGGAGGCTCAGGAGATTCATAGGATGATTTTGGAACACGGCTGGGAAACAGCGATCCATTTTCATCAACTCAGGAAACTGGCCCGCTCGAAACAACCTCCCACCGGGGACATTCTGGAGCAACCTATGTCCAAGGCTTCCCAGGCCTATTGGCAGCAGCGGCTCATCGAGTGCAAATACACGGAAGCAAAACTCACTCCGGGCAGGGAGTGGACCGTTCGTATCGAACACGGAGGAAACTACCATTATTTTCCCCTTGGGACTGACGATAGGGCAGCAGCTGCCATTCAAGCACTCAAAATCTATCTGGCAGTCGTGGAAAAAGGCTGGAAAGCCGCGTGCCAGCAATTCTCCCGGGAGATAACTTTGGCGATTTTTTGGGCAGTCAGTCCGGTTGCAGTGACATACACAACTATTTACTCCATATTGGAAAAGACTAAACAGGCGGACACACCAGCACCTGCCCGCAGCGCCAGGAAGAAAGGCTGGCGTGTGGCTATTGTGGAGCCGGACGGGGGACTTAAGGAAGCCCTTGTGTTCTGGCTGAACAGGCAGCCCGGCTTTGAATGCAATGAAATTTGGATCAGCGCCGAGGAAGCGCTAAGCCGTCTGGAACATCGACATCCGGATATGATTCTCGTGAACCGGCTTCAGCCCGGCATGCGGGCGATGGAGTTGGTGGACAAATTAAAGGCACGCTTTCCGCAGCTTCCAGTTTTCACCTACGGCATTTATGAGGACAGTGACCAGATTTTCATTCGGGTCAGCGGGGTCAGGACCGGTTATATATTTAAGCGGCGCACACCAGGTGAATTGCTTGAACCAATTCTTGGAGCATTTAAGCACGGCGCGCTTGATTCGAAGGAAGTCTTCACTCAGATAAAGAATTATTTTCAGAGCTTTTTTGGCGGTGAATCGTCGGAGAAGGAAAATCTGGCCATGGCAAATCTTACCGACCGCGAACTTAAGGTTTTGAATTGCGTGAGCAAAGGATATCTGGATAAGGAAATCGCTCACGAACTGGGGATCAGTCTCTGGACAGTACATAATCATCTTAAGAACACCTACGAAAAGTTGAATGTACATACTCGAACGGAAGCAGCGTTGAAATACCTGCAAAAATAGCCCTTCAAGAAATTGTGCTCGCAATTGCTGAACCTTTGTCTTAATTGATTTGCATGAACCCTGAGGAAGCCCAGGCAACTTTGGCGTCCCCCACCCAAGAATCGCGGCCAGCACGGACAGTCCCTGAAAAAGCTACGCGGCTCATTTCGCTTGATGCCTACCGCGGATTTGTGATGCTGCTGATGGCCTCAGAGGGTTTCAATATGTGGCGTATGGCCGAGCAGAATCCGAACAGTTCCTTTTGGCAGTTTCTGAAATACCAGACGGAACATGTGGATTGGCGCGGATGCGCTTTGTGGGACTTGATCCAACCTTCATTTATGTTCATGGTGGGAGTGGCGATGCCATTTTCCTTGGCCAGCCGCAGAGCCAAAGGACAAAGTTTCAACACCATGCTTGGTCACACACTTTGGCGATCAATCGCGTTGGTTTTCATTGGGATCTTTTTGCGCTCAGTCGGCAGGCATCAGACCTATTTCACCTTTGAGGATGTGCTCACACAGATTGGACTTGGTTATACCTTCCTCTTTTTGCTGGCTTGGACGAAACTCCGGGTGCAATTCACTGCGGCCATGCTAATCCTTGTGGGCTATTGGGCAGCATTTGCTCTTTATCCGCTGCCTGTGAACGATTTTGATTATCAAAAAGTGGGTATACCAGCAAATTGGCATCATCTCACCGGGTTCGCCGCACACTGGGACAAGAACACAAATTTGGCCGCTGCCGTGGATCAATGGTTCCTGAATCTCTTTCCACGAGAACACCCGTTCGTATTTAATGGTGGTGGATATCTGACTCTCAGTTTTGTGCCCTCGCTGGCCACAATGATTTTCGGCTTGTTAGCCGGTCAGTTTATGCGGGAGCAATCGACTCAGAGTTCAAAAGTGCGCCTGCTGGTTGGAGCAGGAATTGCCTGTCTGGCTTTGGGAGCAGTGCTTGATATGACTGGCATCTGCCCGTCAGTAAAGCGCATCTGGACGCCTTCATGGGTAATCTTCAGCACCGGCTGGACCTGCATCCTGCTGGCAACTTTTTACGGGATTATTGACTGGCAGGGGTACAAACGTTGGGCATTCCCGCTGATAGTGGTTGGCATGAACTCAATTGCAATGTACGTCATGGCTCACTTGTGGGATAAATTTATTAAGACCACTTTCAAAGTTCATTTTGGCGAAGGCGTCTTTAATATCCTGGGCACCGCGTGTGCTCCAATAACCGAGATGGCCTTAACACTGCTCGTGCTTTGGCTGATGTGTTTTTGGATGTATCGAAGAAAAACATTCCTCAAGATTTAAGCAAACCAGACCATCAACAATCAATCAATCGCGGTTGGCACATGAAGCAGTTTGGCTCTCTTCCTCCAGATTCAATTTCGCCCAATCGTTACATTCCGAAAATAGAAAATGCTAGCGCAACTGACTTTGCATCTTATAGCATGTCAGCCCATGGACTTGATGCGAACATCCTGGCACGCTGAGGAACCTGATTCATCCCTTGCCATTCGCTTCATCAGTTTCGCAATTCCCGCAGCTATCAACATGAACTCCCTGTGATTCATGGCCATCAAAACCCGGCTGCAATTTGTCTTGAAGCAAAAGCTTACGCCTAAATGCAGGCGTAAGTGAACCGGTCTTCAAGCTCTGGCAGGCTTGTGGGCCGTTTGAAGCGCAATGCCCAATTGAGCTATGCAAAACGGACCGAAGCTGGTTGGTAACAATTGGAAATACGAGCGTTGGCGTTGGCAGGTCTTCGCCATCACCTGGCTGGCCTATGTCGGGTTTTATCAAACGCGCAAGGCCTTCGCGGTAGCCAAAATCGACATGGGCAAGACTGCCGGCCTTGGGTTGACAGAGCTGCAGATGTCGTGGATCGATGGCGCCTCGCTGCTGACCTACGCTGTTGGACAATTTTTCTGGGGAATTTGCGGGGACCGCTACGGCACACGCAAGGTCATCCTGGTCGGCATGATCGGTTCAGTGCTGGCTGCAGTGGCCATGGGCTCATCCTCAGTTGCCGCGATGCTGATACTTTTCTCCGCCCTCCAAGGCCTCTGTCAGTCCACCGGTTGGGCTCCCTTGGTCAAGAATATCGGAGCCTTCTTCTCACAACGTGAACGTGGCACAATCATGGGCTTGTGGTGTACCAATTACGCAATCGGTGGATTGATCGCGTCCTACCTCGCCGGAAAGTTTGGTGAAATGTTTGGCTGGCGTTTTGCTTTCTGGGTGCCCGCTTTGGCGTTGGTTGTGGTCTGCATCCTGTTTGTGCTATTACAACGTAACCGTCCGGAAGATATCGGCTTGCCGCCCATTGAAGTGTATCACGGAGAAAAGGAAGCGGTTGTTGGAGTCAGCGAAACTGCCGCCGAAGAGCAGGAAGGCTCCTGGAGGATTGTCATCGAAGTATTGAAAAGCCCCATGGTGCTACTCTTAGCTACGGTCTATTTTTTCATGAAGCCCACTCGCTACGCCATCCTTCTCTGGGCACCCAAGTATTTGAACAGCCAACTCGGTACGGGCATGGCTAAATCTGGTGCCCTCGGTGCCTTATTTGAACTCGCTGGTCCAGTGGGCGTACTGCTTGCCGGCGTCGTTTCCGATAAGCTGCTGGGCGCGCGACGCACCCCCGTTTGTGTCGTATGTCTTATCGCTGGTGGCATATTACTTTTCTTTATTGATAAACTGCCTCACACGCAATTGATGCTGGGGGGATGCCTGTTCCTTCTCGGATTCCTGTTATTTCCACCAGATGCGCTGGTCAGTGGTACCGCCGCAATAGATTTTGGCACCAAAAAAGGCGCTTCCACTGCTGCCGGGTTGATCAATGGTTGCGGCTCCATCGGAGCAATTGTGGGCGGCACGATTCCAGGAGTATTTCATGAACGTTGGGGTTGGAACGGAGTCTTCGTGTCGCTCTCCGTCACTCTCGTGATTGCGGGGGTGCTTCTATTACCCAAATGGAATGCGCTCCCCAAAACCAGCCCGCCTGCTTCTCCTCAAGTTCCCAAAGAACCCCGCTCGGCATTGCCTGTGACTACATAGGCCAATCGGTATTGGTCCCAAAGGCAAACTTCTTAATTATCTTGAGCAGGCGCATCTTCCCTCATTACCATCCAATGCATAAGAAGCGGGCCTTATCAAGGCCAGGAAATCTGAAGTGCAAAATATGTTGCGAAAAGCGGAATGGGGTGTTGCGCTCCTTGTCACGGCGCTGGTCGTATATCTGCATTTTGTTTTTTTTCAGCATGCTGGCGGGCTTTGGCGTGATGAAGTTGGCACAATCAGGCTGGCTGCCAGGCCCGATCTACCCGATGTCTGGGCTTATCTACTCTACGATTCATTCCCTGCCTTCTGGGTGATAGTCACGCGGGCCTGGCTGTGGCTGGGTTTGGGCAGTGACAACGGATTGCGCCTCCTGGGGCTTTTAGTCGGACTGTCCGTTTTGGGAGCGCTTTGGTTCAACGCGCGCCGTTTGAAGATCTCCTTCCCGTTCTTTTCTCTCCTCCTGCTCGGTTTCAGCCCCACCATCATTCTCTGGGGGGACTCCATGCGGGCCTGGGGTTGGGGAACATTTTGGATTTTGATGACTTTTGGCCTGATCTGGCGGGTCGTTGAGTCTCCCTCCCGGTTGAATTTTCTTGGTGCCACCATGGCAGCCATTGGCAGCGTCCATACTACTTATTACAATTGGGTTTTGTTGTTCGCACTTTGTGCCGCCGGCTCCGTGGTGGCGCTGCGCCATGGGCAATGGAAGCGGAGTGTGCTGGTGCTGGGCATCGGCCTGGTGGCCGTTGTTTCCGTGATACCATATCTCATCGGCATTCACCATATCGCAGGCCATTATCTCATCGCGCAAATCCCTTTTGACTTCGAAAGGTTTGTCACCAAAATTACGGAGGCCGTTACGGATGGGCGACCGGCTTCCGGGTATATCTGGGCACTCCTACTCATGGCGGCGCTGGCCATGGCAGTTTTCTGCCAATTCCGCCCCTCCGTTCTGAAGATAACAGCCGGGCAAAACGATCTGCTCTTGTTTTCAATCACTGCCTTTGCCATCGGCATTGTGGGATACTTCCTCTTTCTAAGGAACCTAAAATTTGGCACACAATCCTGGTATTACTCCTCGCTGATGGCAGTGACGGCGTTGGCCATCGATGCCGTCCTTTCCGTTCTGGGTAATTGGGAAAGAGGCCGGAAGCTCCGCCTGGTTTTTGTGGTTGTTGTCCTCGGCTTGATGGCGCCGCCGGTGTGGAACACCGTGCGCATGCGGATGACCAATATGGATTTGATTGCCAAAAGGCTGAGTGAATCCGTGAACAAGGGGGATTTGATCGTGGTTAATCCCTGGTATTGCGGCATCAGTTTTCAATACTACTACTCCGGCGAGGCGCCATGGACAACACTTCCGGAACTCCAGGACCATAAGTTTCATTGTTATGACACTGTCGTTCAAATCATGATGAAACCGGATCAAATGGAGGCCATCGGCAGCGTGCTCGATAAAATCACAGAAACTTTGAAATCGGGTAATCGGGTTTTCCTGGTGGGCGGCCTTACTTATCCACCGCCCAATCAAAAACCTCCGAGTTTGCCAGCAGCGCCAAACGGGCCTGCGGGATGGTCGAGCACTCCTTATCAGAAACTTTGGTCATTGGAAGCGGGCTATTTCGTTCAGTCTCATGTCCAGCAATACAAAGATTTCATAGTGGCACCGGAAGAGGGAACGGTGAATCCTGCCGAGTACATGCCGCTGACAGTGGTGCAAGGATGGCGGGACAAGTAAGGTTCGCGATTCAAACAAAGATGCTTGCGAGCACGGCAAAGTCCGGGCAACACATTTATTATGCCTGCTAGCGAAAATTTAAAGAAGGTAAGGCAAGTTGTTCTTAAGAAAGCCTTAACGCTGAAAAATTAAAGCCCTGCATTATTGTATGCCATACCACATCAAGAGCATTGAGATTTGCCGTCAGTTCGCCAGGTTTGCCTAATCATCAGTGCCTCGATAATCCCTCGGTTGCAGAACGACAAAGGCCCACAAATGTCTCTTCGGCCAGGCTTAATCTGTGTCGGCGCCAATGAAAAACTCCCCAGTTTCGTTTGAGCTTCTTCTTGCCCAACGGCAAAGCGACCAGGGAGCCTTCCTCAATTTCCCTGGGCGCAATCCACGGGGCAAGAATGCCGACTCCAAGCCCTAGTTTTACCAACTCCTTGATTGCCTCCATGCTTCCCAATTCTATCACCGTATTCAGCACCATCCCTTCATGACGAAAGTACTTTTCGACCATGCGAAATGTCTGGCTCTTCTTGTTGTAGAGCACATAACTCTGTTTCGGAATCTCCGAACGGCTGATTGATTTTGCCGCGGCCCAGGGATGCAATGGACTCACCAAAAAAAGCAACTCGTCGGTAAAGAGTGGATGAAATGCAAATTGTTCCTCCTTTTCAGGCTCCAATGCCAGCGCAACGTCAATCCGGTTGTTGCGCAATGCCTCCTCGCATTCGAGCGCATCTCCCGGCTCTATGCTGATGGCATACTGCGGAAAACTTTCCTTAAATTCCCGCAACACAGCTGGCAGGATATATTGGCAGGCGGTGGCGCTGGTGCCGATGCGTAATCGTCCTTTGCCCCACTTCCCCAATTGTTCCAGGGATGCACGCGTAATCGACATCTCCTGCATTATTTTTTCCGCGTGATGCAACAACTGTTCTCCCGCCTGCGTAAGCAAAACCTTTTTGCCCATCCTGTCCAAAAGGCGACACCCCACATCGGTTTCCAATGCCTTCATGGAATGGCTTACTGCGGACTGTGAGAGATTCAATTCTTTTGCAGCCAATGTGAAACTCGCCGTTTTTGCCAGCATTACGAATGCTCTGAGTTGTCTGGTATCAAGTGGATTGTTCATCAATGAATAATTTTCATTCCAATCATCAAAACAATGCACAGCATTCATCGCGCCAGATTTCAGATTTGGCATATCAAAAGCTCTGCTCTTTTTAGTTGGCAGTCAGTATGGTTGCATGAGCAGAAACATTCATACAGGTCGTTCGCTGGAAAATCCGCAGAGTTTGCAGGTCGGCTTCGTACCTTTGACGGATTGTGCACCGCTCGCCATTGCCAGGGAGTTGGGCCTGTTCTCCAAATACAATTTGGAAGTGCACTTAAGGCGCGAATTGGGCTGGGCCACCATTCGCGACAAGATAATTCACGGTGAATTGGACGCCGCCCACGCCCTCGCCGGAATGCCGTTTGCCGCAACCTTGGGCCTCGGTTCCGTAGCCTGTGAATGTGTCACTGGTCTGGTATTGGGATTGAACGGCAACGCCATCACCTTATCTCGTGAACTTTGGGAAAACGGCGTACGTGACGCAAAGAGCTTGCGTGAAGTCATGACCCGTCTGCGCGGCAGGAAGGTATTCACCTTTGGCATTCCCTTCCCTTTCTCCAGTCATAATTTTCTGTTACGCCATTGGTTGAGTTCCAGTGGCATCGACCCGCAAAAGGATGTTCAGATTGTGGTCGTCCCCCCACCGCAGATGTTCGCCAACCTGAAAGCAGGCAATCTGGATGGCTATTGTGTTGGTGAACCCTGGAACTCAATCGCCGTGCAAAACCGGATCGGCTGGTGCGCTGACACCAGTGTTGGACTGGCTCCGAATCATCCCGAAAAAGTTTTGATGGTCCGCAGCCGCTTTGCCGCGGATCGCGCCACTGAACACCTTGCACTTATTGCATCTTTAATCGAAGCGTGCACCTACTGTGACCAGCCTGAAAATGCAGATCACGTAATCAACGTCCTCTCGCGCCCTGAATATCTCAACATTCCTGCCGCTTCGTTGCGCAGAAGCATCACCGGTCCTTTTGATTTCGGCCATGGTAGGACGGAGAAGGTGCCTGGCTTCCAAATTTTTCATCGCGACGGCGCCAACGAACCTTCCGCCGAAAAGGCCGGCTGGGTTTTGAAGACGATGCATCAAACCGGTGTTATCCCCAACCGTTCACTCATTCCATCCGCCAGCATCCCCAAGGTGTTTCGGTCGGATATTTATCAAAAGGCCAGGAACCTGATCACCAGTGTCACCAACCATGAAGACAAATCCAAAGCAGAAAACCACACCATCGCCTAGACTCAGTCGCCGTAATTTCGTCGGCCAGACCATTCGCGGACTTGGTGCTGTTGCATTGTTGGGTGGTTTGCCTCGTGGTTGGGTGGGGAGCGTCTATGCAGATGATGCACCCGAATTGAAGTCAATGAAGTTCGGCATCATAGCACTGACTGATTGCTCGCCAATTGTCATCGCCCATGAAAAAGGCCTTTTTAAAAAATACGGAATCGACTCGGTTGTTTCCAAGGGAGCGAATTGGGCCGCCATTCGAGATTCCCTTTCCACCGGCGATATTCAAGCCACCCACATGCTGACGGGAATGCCCATCGCCTCCTCGATGGGTCTCCTGGGTTCGCCGAAAAAGCCAATGATCATTCCGTGGATTATGAATCGGAACGGCCAGGCCATCACCCTGAAACAGGAATGGAAAGGAAAGGTTTCCGATGATCCGAAGGCTCTTTTGCCATTCGTGGAAAAAGCCAAAAAACTGGGCGAACCCCTTTCGTTTGCCATGACCTTTCCCCCCGGAACTCACGCGATGTGGATGCGTTATTATCTGGCTGCTGGCGGAATTAATCCAGACAAGGATGTCGCCCTCATCACCGTGCCACCCCCTCAAATGGTGGCAAACATGAAAATCGGCAAGATGGATGGTTTCTGCGTAGGCGAACCGTGGAATGCACGCGCAGTGGCAGATAAGATAGGGTTCACTTCCATTCTCACACAAGACATCTGGAAGGATCATCCGGAAAAGGTCTGCGCCTTTGCCGCAGAATTCGCTGATAAAAACCCGCGCGCTGTCAAAGCGGTGCTTAAGGCTCTTCACGAGGCCAGTGTATGGTTGGACAAGCTTGAAAACCGCCCGGAACAATGTGAAATCGTCAGCAAGCCCACCTATATCAACTGCAACAAGGAAATCATTCTGGGCAGATTGGTTGGAGATGTAGACTACGGCGATGGTCGTAAAAAGAAGGACGCTAATTACATGATCTACAGCAGCCGCAACTGCAATTACCCGCAACCAAAATACGCAGTCTGGTGGCTCACTCAGTTCCGTCGCTGGGGAATGGTCAGCGGCGCGCCGGATTATGAGGGCGTCGCGAAACAGGTAATGCGCCATGACATCTACGAGGAAGCCATGAAGGAAATCGGCTATGCCCATGGTGGACTGAACACTGACAAGGAAACTCTTTTCGATGGCGTAACTTTCGACCCGGCCAAACCCGAGGAATACGCCAAAGGCTTTTCGGTTTGCAATCTCAAGGGATGACATCTGCCTATGAAAACATTCAAACTTGATTGGTTGATCCTGCCTCTGATCGGCGCGGCTTGCGTCATCGCGATCTGGGCCATCTCGAGTGCCACCTGGGCGAAGGAATTGCCATCACCGCTTAAAACCTGGCAGAGCAGCAAGCCTTACATCATGGAGCCGTTTGCCAAACGCGGCGAAATGGACCAGGGAATTCTTCGTTTCACCTGGTATTCGCTGGTGCTCGTTGCCAAAGGCTATGTGCTCGCATTGGCCCTCGGCACTCCGATCGGATTCTGCCTCGGCTTATCCAAAACCTTTACCAAAATCTTCGATCCAATCATTCAAGTTTTGCGCCCGGTTTCTCCATTGGCATGGTTGCCATTGGGATTGATTCTGTTCTTAAGCTTCGGCAAACAGGCCTCAGAACTCGGAGCATTGTTTACCATTGCCATATGCGCGATGTGGCCCACGGTGATGAACACGGCGGTTGGAGTGCGTGCAATTCCTCAGGATTATCTCAATGTGGCCAGGGTTTTGAAACTCTCCCGAAGCAAGACCCTGTTTAAGGTGCTGATTCCAGCCACGTTGCCATACATGTTCACCGGTTTCCGTTTGAGTCTGGGAATCGCATGGCTTGTCATTGTCGCTGCTGAAATGCTGACTGGCCGACCCGGTGTGGGTGGCTTTCTTTGGCAGGAGTACAACGCTCTCATCTATGAGCACATCATTTTGTGCATCATTGTCATCGGCCTGGTCGGCTTCGTGTTGGACCGCCTGATGAGCTTGGCGGAAAAACGTTTCAAAACCGCCTGAGATTCCCATGGCTTTCCTCGAACTTAAAAATGTCAGTAAGGGATACGGAGCGACAGGTCAGCGGACCGAGGTGTTGCGTGACATAAATCTCACCATGGAAAAAGGCGAGTTTGTTGCAATTGTAGGCTACTCCGGTGCTGGCAAATCAACACTCATTTCCATGATCGCAGGTTTAATCCGGCCGGATGCCGGGAACATCACCTTGAACGATCTTGAAATTACAGAACCGGGTCCTGACCGCGGCATTGTTTTTCAGAATTATTCACTCCTGCCCTGGCTGACGGTTTACGAAAATATTCACCTCGCCGTGGACCAGGTATTTCCCAACTGGGCACCCGCCAGGAAGCAGCAGCACGTGGAGAAATATGTTGCCATGGTGAATCTCACTCCCGCTCGTGATAAGCGACCGAGTGAACTTTCGGGTGGAATGCGCCAGCGTGTCTCCGTCGCCCGCGCGCTGGCGATGGACCCTCAAATTCTTTTGCTCGATGAACCGTTGGGTGCCCTCGATGCATTGACGCGTTCCACTCTGCAGGATGAGATTTCACGCATCTGGTCAGATGATAGGAAAACGGTGGTACTAATCACCAATGATGTGGACGAGGGCATTTACCTCGCGGATCGCATCATACCTCTCAGTGCCGCCCCTAACGCAACCCTCGGAAAGTCCGTGAAGATTGATCTTCCACGACCCCGAGATCGAAAAGCAATGAACCACGACGCGCGGTTTAAAGCGATACGCAAGGAAGTGATCGATTATCTCCTGGGACCAGGAGCTTCCAAACGGGCTGCCATTAGCAAAAAACTGGTTTTGCCAGATATCGAACCCGAAGATTTGACTCGTGGCCGGCAGAGGTTCAGCGGACGCAAGCCGATTCGCCGTAGTGAGATTAAAACTGAGACCATTAAAATCGATTCATGAGTACCTACTTGGAGATTTTCAAGCTAACGAAGGTCTATTCCACTCCGAAGGGGCCAGCGACCATCGTAAAGGACTTTGATCTCAGGATTAAAAAAGGCGAATTCATCTCCTTGATAGGACATTCCGGTTGCGGAAAATCAACCGTACTCTCAATGGTTGCCGGGCTGAACGACATCACCTCCGGTGGAATCATTTTGGCTGGCAAGGAACTTACCGGCCCAGGTCCCGATCGCGGCATTGTTTTTCAATCTCCCTGTCTGCTGCCCTGGTTAACAGCCTTTGAAAACGTAATGCTGGGGGTTGACCAGGTCTTTTATACCGCGAACAAGGATGAGCGCCGCCAAATCGCCGAATACTATCTGAGCGTGGTCGGACTTGCTGATGCTATGCACAAGAAACCGGCCCAGCTTTCCCAAGGCATGCGCCAGCGGGTTGGCATCGCCCGCGCCTTTGCACTTTCACCCAGGATGCTTCTGCTGGATGAACCCTTTGGCATGCTTGATTCGCTTACCCGCATGGAACTGCAACAGGTCTTGATTGAACTCTGGAGGAAGGACAAAAAGACCGCCATGATGGTAACCCACGATGTCGATGAGGCCCTATTTCTCTCCGACCGAATCGTCATGATGACCAACGGGCCGGAAGCCGAAGTGGGCGATATTCTCGAAGTAACATTTCCACGTCCACGTGAGCGCAAGGCGGTTCTTGAACATCCCGATTATTATCGGCTGCGAGAACACCTGATTACTTTCCTCGAAGAGCATGCCCACAAAGGACAAAGGCCTGTGAGACATTCGTCCTTACCTGTCATCAAACATAACTCCTCTTCGGATCAGCCTCTCTCAACAGGTCCCAACAATCAAAAGGCCGACCGCATTTCAGAAGCCGCTGTAATCAAGAATTAAATCAGATCCGTTGTAAGCCTGTAGTTCCACACCTAAACCTAACCAACCGAAGAATGAAACGAACCTGCCCAACATTGCTGACCAGTTCCCTCGTCCTTGGCCTTGCGAACCAAGTCTACGCTCAGTACACACCACCTCCACCGCCGCAACCATTCCAAGGCTTCATCAACGAGTATCTACGCAAGGATGACCCTTACATGAACAAATGGGATTTCGGCGGTGCAATGCGCCTTCGCTATGAGGATCATGAGGGCTATGGCATTCCCGGTCGACCCGGCACACCACCTGCGCTCAATAATGATTTTCGCGCTCACGGAGCCGACGTTGACAATGACTATTTTCTATCACGTATCCGTCTCCATGTTGGGTATGTCGATGAGTGGTGGAGTGCCTACGTCGAGGGCCAAAGCAGCCTGACGTACAACGACCAGCGATTCGCCTATGCCAATGTTCCTCCCGTTGCCGGCACGGTGAAAAAACAAGGCGATGGACCGGAATACGATGCGATCAATCTCCACCAGGCTTTCGCCACCATTGGCAATCATAAGGAATTTCCATTATCGCTCAAAGTCGGCCGTCAGGAACTGAGTTACGGCGAGGAGCGTCTCGTGGGAGCCTACGGCTGGAACAACATTGGCCGTGTATTCGACGCTGCGAAACTTCGCTGGCAGAATGAATGGTTCGGTGCCGACTTTTTCACCGGTCGCGTGGTAATCCCGGAAAATGGCCGTTTCGATGTCAGCAATGATTACGACTGGTTCTCGGGCGTTTATGCCACTTCACCAATGGTGCCAAAGAACATACTGGATGTTTATTTTCTCTCCCGCAACGCTTCGCCCCAAGCCGCCGCCGCCGAACCTAGCCCGCAATTCCCTCAACCCAGCGCTCGCGACATCTACACCATCGGTTCCCGACTCAAATCCAGGCCGGGTGAACTTGCCGGATGGGATTATTCGCTCGAAGGCGCATACCAATTCGGCAATTTCCGGGATTCCCGTGCCGGCGCGCCGAAGCAAAGGCTTGATCAACAAGCCTACATGGTCGTGCTTCAAGGGGGCTACACTTTCACCAACTTATGGGCCACGCCCCGATTGGGATTGGAATACGATTTCGCTTCCGGTGACAGCAACCCGCATGATGGCAAGCACGAAACTTTTGATAATCTCTTCCCTACGAACCATAGGTTTTACGGCTCCCTCGATTTTGTTTCGTTGCAAAACATTCATGATGTTGGCGCCATTCTTCAGCTAAAACCTCTCCCGAGTGTCAGCGTCGCGCTCCAGGGCAACGCACTCTGGCTCGCGGACACGCATGACAGTTTTTACAACGTCGGTGGCGTCGCGCGCGGCGGGACAACCTCGACACCCGGCACAGGTTTCGGCGTCAATCCTGATTACAGCAACTTTCTCGGGACCGAGTTGACCGCCATCGTTGGTTGGGCACCAACACGTTTTGCCCAACTTGAAGGAGGCTACGGCCATTTCTTTCACGGGCAGTACATCTCGCAGACCTGGTCTGCGCCCGGGTTCGGTGCGCGTGATGCAGACTTTTGTTATGTGCAACTTACCATGCTGTTCTAGTCACCAATAGAAACATGACAACCAACAATTCATCTCATGATGGCCCCACGCTAATTGATGCGTTGTTGGCGGATCAACGTGAATTGTCAGCGGCAGATCGTTTTGCACGACAACACGAAAACCACGCCTTTCCAGCACAGGCAAAGTATTATCGCGATCTCATCCCGTTAACTCTTCCGAAACCTGGTGAACAATATGCCTTCGAAGTCGATTTGGATCGCTGCTCCGGATGCAAAGCCTGTGTGACTGCGTGCCACAGCTTGAATGGCCTGGATGAAGAAGAGACGTGGCGGGACGTAGGCCTGCTTCGCAGTGAGGACTGGCGCGCACCCTTCCAGGCAACCGTGACCACCGCCTGCCACCATTGCGTTGATCCCGGATGCCTGAGTGGTTGTCCTGTGCTGGCGTACGACAAAGACCCGGTCACCGGCATTGTCCGGCACCTCGATGACCAATGTATCGGTTGCCAATATTGCATCATGAAATGTCCGTACGAGGTGCCCAAGTATTCCGCGAAGCGGGGCATCGTTCGCAAATGTGACATGTGCAGCAGCCGCCTGAGTCACGGTGAGGCTCCGGCCTGCGTCCAAGCCTGTCCCAGTCAGGCGATTCGCATCACATTCGTGGAGCAAAAGGCTATTTTGAATCAGTTCCGCGGTAATATTGCCTCAACGAGTGTTGCCACCAACAACTTTCTGCCCACCGCACCAGAACCATCCGATACTCTTCCAACAACGCTTTACAAATCTTCCAGACCGCTCCCACGCAATTTGCTGGCTGGCGACCATGCGCGTGTTTCCCCTGCCCCCGCACATCTGCCGCTGGTGTTCATGCTCGTTTTGTCACAATTGGCGGTTGGCTTGAGCATCGGCACCCTGTTAATGCAACCTGCAAAATGGTTCAGCCTGACGGCCGCGCTTGCAGGCATGCTGGCCTTGGGGTTGGGCTCACTCCATTTGGGACGACCGCTGAAAGCCTGGCGGGCCTTTCTTGGCTGGCGAACCTCCTGGTTCAGCCGCGAAATTATCGCATTTGGAATCTTCGTTCCATCTGCAATGGCCACATTGGTTGCGTTTTGGTTTCCATCCCTCGCCACGCTCCAAAGAGGATTTGCATTTGCCACGGCGGGCACGGGTCTGCTCGGCATAGCGTGTTCCGCCATGATCTACGTGGATACCCGGCGTGAGTTTTGGAATGCATCGCAAAGTTTCACAAGGTTTTTGGGAACCACCTTTCTCCTCGGCAGCATGGCTAGCGCGGTGGGTGCCATGCTTTTTCCAAAAAACTCCGGCCCCTTTCTACCAGCAGCACTGATCACTCTCTGCGCGCTCACCATCGTCAAGCTTGTTTTTGAGCACCGAATTTTCAATCATTTGGTCGATGAGGAAAGTCCCTTCCTCTCGCCGTTGAACAAAACAGCGCGGCTGCTGGCCGGTAAACTTGGTTTGATTGCTCGTCTGCGCTTTTGTTGCGGATTCATCGGGGGAATTATCCTTCCAGTAACATACTTGCTCGAAAGCTCAGTCCACATAAACTCAAATGGATTTTGGCTCCTGACCATTTCTCTATTCTGCATTACTGGAGAATTGCTGGAACGCCATTTATTTTTCACTGCGGTTGCGCCAGCCAAAATGCCTGGAAGTATTTCCGCATGACGACCAAGGAACAACGTGAAGCCGCACCGGAAAACTCATTACTCCGCGAATGGACCGGGCCACTCACTTCGGATATCACCCTGCACCCGGGGAATTTTGGTTTGGGTAAGGTTCCTGCAAAGTTCCAGCCCGACGCCACGACCACCATGGTTTGCGGATTTTGTTCGACCGGCTGTGGTTTGAATATCCATCTCAAGGAAGGCCGCGCAGTAAATCTCACTCCTCAAACAAATTACCCCGTGAATCTTGGAATGGCCTGCCCAAAAGGTTGGGAAGCTCTAACTCCCCTGCAAGCGCCGGATCGCGCTACGACTCCTTATCTACGCGGCAAGGATGGAAAGCTGGAACCGGTGGATTGGAACGAGGCCATGACGGTCTTCACTGAGCGTTTCAAGGATATTCAGACGAGGCACGGTCCCGCTTCGGTGGCATTCCTGGGCACCGGTCAGATTGTGACTGAAGAAATGGCCTTTCTGGGAGCACTGGCCAAGTTCGGCATGGGAATGATCCATGGCGACGGCAACACGCGACAGTGCATGGCCACTGCCGTGACTGCTTACAAGGAATCCTTTGGATTTGATGCTCCGCCTTACACTTACCGGGATTTCGAAGAATCCGATGTCCTTGTTTTCATCGGTTCCAACCTTTGCATTGCTCACCCCATCCTGTGGCAACGCGTCCTGCGAAATCCCAACCAGCCGGAAATCATTGTCATCGATCCACGCAAAACTGAAACCGCAATGGCAGCTACGCAGCACTATCCCATCCGACCAAAATCCGATCTTACTTTTCTCTACGGTTTGGCAAATATTTTGATTAATCAGGGATGGATCAATCCTGATTACATTAACCAGCACACCGCCGGTTTTGAAGATTTCAAAAAACATGTTCAAGCCTTCACGCCTGAAATGACTGCTGAGGCGAGTGGCATTGACGTAAAACAACTGCATCACTTGGCGGAAACAATTCACCAAGGGAAGCGAGTCTCCTTCTGGTGGACCATGGGCGTAAACCAAAGTCATGAGGGAACGCGAGTGGCTCAGGCCATCATCAACATCGCCCTGATGACAGGCAACATCGGCCGTCCCGGGACCGGAGCAAACTCCATCACCGGCCAATGCAATGCAATGGGTTCGCGTCTGTTCAGCAACACAACAAATCTCTTGGGAGGACACGATTTCAAAGATGCTGCAGATCGGGAAAGAGTCGCCTCCATTCTGGGAATTGATGCTGGCCTCATTCCTAATCAAACGGGTTGGGCTTATGACCAGATCATCGACGGAATCGATACGGGCACCATCAAGGGCCTTTGGGTGGTTGCCACAAACACCGCACATTCCTGGATCAATCAATCCTCAATTCAAAGAATCTTTGCCAAATTGGAATTCCTCGTCGTACAGGACATGTATCACACCACGGAAACGGCGCAGTTCGCTCACTTGATACTGCCCGCCGCTGCCTGGGGAGAGAAGGATGGAACGTTCATCAATTCAGAGCGTCGGATTGGTTTAGTGAAAAAGGTCGCTCCTGCACCTGGGTTGGCTTTGTCAGATTTCAATATTTTTAAACTGGTAGCTGCGTATTGGGGATGCACTGAACTCTTCGCGCAATGGCGTTCTCCGGAAGTAGTATTTCAAATCATCAAAAGACTATCACATGGACAGCCCTGCGATTTCAGCGGGATTCTCGATTACAAAATGATCGACGCTGCAGGTGGCATTCAATGGCCTCTGCAGCAGGAGGAAAAGCTGCTGGATTCCGAGCGTCGGCTATTCGGCGACGGAATTTTTTATCACGGAGATGGAAAGGCTCGTTTTATATTCGGTGAACCCCGCGAAATGTCGGAGCCTCCGGATGCGGAATATCCATTCATCCTACTGACGGGCCGGGGCACATCCGCGCAATGGCACACACAGACCCGCACAGCTAAATCGGCAGTGTTGCGTCGGTTATATCCCGAAAGCATTTATGCCGAAATTAACCCTTCGGATGCGGCCCGGCGAGGCATCACGGCGAGTTCATGGGTTGAAGTAACCTCGCGTCGCGGCAGGTTAAAGGCCAAGGCATTTATCACCAGCACCATCGCAACGGGACAAATCTTTATTCCCATGCATTATGCCCAGACCAACCAACTGACATTTCCATCCTTTGATCCGTATTCACGCCAACCTTCCTACAAGTCCTGCGCCGTCTCAATTCGGGCAATCCATCCAAAGGAACAGAACGCATGAGAGTGATGTGACACTTTGTGCGGTTTGATTAAAAAACAACATCCCACACAACAAACTCTTTTATGCCCGTCGTAAAATTAGATTGTGATGAAATTCAGATAAAAAGAATTCTGAAGAATGATAAGTGCCTGATTACCAGTTTTTTCATAAGGAACCTCTACTGCATGAATTTTGTTCATGGCAGTTATTAAAAATTCCAAGATCGCTTTTCAACGATTGGCACGCGGAAGGCTATGGAATCTTGCAGCGTAGTGACGCGGAAAGTATGTCGAGCAAAATGAAAATCGTCCGCCCGGTTTGATACAATATGCGCCCCATCCCTTGCATCCCTGAAAATGCTCCTTTCACCGCCGAACAGCGAGCCTGGATCAATGGATTTCTGGCCGGCCTGTTTGCCGAGCCTACCAGCGAACCAGCCAATGCCGCATCAGAAGCCACGACCAGCACGCATAAGGTGCTGATTCTGTTCGGAAGCCAAACCGGCACGGCCGAAGGGCTTGCAAAAAAGGCCGCTGCTGAAGCATCAAAACGCGGAGTGAGCGCCCGGGTGTTGGACATGAATTCCTATGCTGCGATCGAGTGGGGGCAGGAATGTTCTGTGCTGCTGGTAACCAGCACCTGGGGAGATGGCGATCCACCGGACAATGCCGCGGCGTTCTGGAACTTTTTAAACTCTGAAACTGCTCCCCGTCTGGAACATATCAATTATTCAGTGCTCGCGCTGGGCGATCGTAACTACAGCGATTTTTGCGGTGCGGGCAGGAAGTTTGATGCACGTCTGGAACAATTGGGTGCAAAACGTTTGCACCCGCTCGGCGAGTGTGACACTGATTACGAAGCCCCGGCAAATGTCTGGATGTCCGCCATCTGGTCGGAGTTCAAAAAGCTTTCTGTTGAAACGCCCGCGCAAGTCAAGGAGTTGCTCCCTCCGCCAAAAACTGAGTCCAGTCCAAAAGCATACTCCAAGGCAAATCCATTTCCAGCGCGTTTGATCACGAATCGCAAATTGAACGGTGCGAACTCTGCCAAGGAGACAAGGCATTTCGAGATTTCGCTTAAGGATTCGGGGCTCAATTACGAAGTGGGAGATGCCCTCGGCGTGATGCCTGCCAATTGTCCCGCTCTGGCTGATGAAGTGTTGCTTGCCCTCAAGTGCGATGGTGAAGAGGCTGTCAAACTTGCGCATGGAACCGAGGTGTCCCTTCGTAAAGCACTCATCGAGAACTTTCAGATCACAAGAATATCAACGGGCTTTCTCAAAATCCTGGCTGAACGTTCCAACGATGAGCAGCTGAAGAAACTATTGGCCCCTGACGCCAAAACCGAATTGGATAAATTTCTTCATGGCCGTGAATTGATTCACCTTCTGTTAAGCCATCCTGGAGCCTCCTTTTCTCCCGGTGAAATTGCAGAACTGCTGCCCAAACTACAGGCACGACTCTATTCCATTTCCTCCAGCCCGAGGATGCACCCGGGAGAAGTTCACCTCACGGTTGCCATTGTGCGTTATGACAGTCATGGCCGCCCCTGCAAAGGTGTCTGCTCCACATTCCTCGCGGACCGTGTGGATGAGCAAACACCAGTTCCGGTCTTCGTGCAACCTTCACACGGTTTTCGCCTGCCACAGAATCATGATGCTCCCATCATCATGATCGGACCAGGAACGGGCGTGGCGCCATTCAGAGCCTTTCTTGAAGAGCGGCGCGCCGTGGGGGCGCGAGGTAAAAACTGGCTTTTCTTCGGAGACCAGCGGCGTGCCACTGATTTCCTGTATGCAGATGAATTGGAATCCATGCTGAAGGACGGACATCTGACGCATTTGGATACCGCATTTTCGCGCGATCAGGCGGACAAGATTTATGTGCAGCAGCGAATACTGGAAAAGTCAGCGCAGTTCTGGGAATGGCTCGAAGCGGGAGCGCACGTTTACGTCTGCGGTGATGCCAAACGCATGGCCAAGGATGTGGATATGGCCCTGCATCAACTAATTCAGAGCGCGGGTGGAAATGGTGCCGGACAAGCTGCCGAGTATGTCCAAAAACTAAAAGTGGAGAAACGTTATCAAAGAGATGTGTATTGATGAATACTCCGACCCTGCCATTTGAAGAAATCAAAGGTCAAAAGCTCAGCGATGAACAGCGCTCCTACCTGGAGGGCTTGTTCGCTGGTCTTGCCAACCGAGGCTTTAAATTCACTGATGTAGCAACTAATCCAATTACCACCATTAGCCAGCCAACAGCACTTGAAGGACTGATCTTCGAAGAGCGCATCAAACATGAGTTGCATCCTCTGGAGAGCTTTCCCTTATTGCTTGAGCATGCCGCTGCCAACAAAGCTCCAGAGCGTGAAAATATTTTCAGGTTTAAATGGAATGGCCTTTTTTATCTGACGCCGAATAAGGAAGCCTTTATGGCCCGGCTGCGGATTCCGGCGGGACAACTCAAGACCTTTCAATGGCGCGAGATTGCGCACGTTGCGAACGAACTGACCACGAAATACGTGCAGATCACCACCCGCTCAAACCTTCAAATACGCTTGATCGAAATGAAGGATGCCCCCGAGGTATTGCGCCGCATCCAAAGCGTTGGCTTGCATACCAGAGGCTCAGGAGCAGACAACATTCGCAATCTTACGGCCAATCCGACTTTTGGAATCGATCCTCATGAACTTATCGACACCGGACCTTTGTGCCATCAACTGGGACAAATCATCCTCAATGATCGCCAGTTCTACGACCTGCCAAGGAAGTTCAATGTCGCCTTCGACGGTGGTGGGTTAATCGGCACAGTCGAGGACACCAACGATATCGGCGTGAAGGCCGTCAACGTTCCTTCAAAGCAGGGAAACCTTGAGGCTGGCATTTATTTTCGGATTAAACTGGGAGGAGCCACTGGCCATAAAGCATTTGCAAAAGATCTGGGTGTCCTGGTTCGTCCCGAGGAAATACTAAAGGTAATCGTTGCCGTGATCAGGGTCTATATAGCGCACGGCAATCGTACTGATCGTAAAAAGGCTCGCCTAAAACATTTGCTCGAGCAGTGGACGTTGGAACAATATTTGGCCGAGACAGAAAAGCTGCTCGGCTATCAATTATTCAAGGCTCCCTTGGAAGCAGATGGAAACTCATCTGTTCATACGGAGCACAAACTTCCAATTGTATCCCACTCGCATATTGGAGTCTTTCCTCAAAAACAGTCCGGGCTAAATTATATCGGTGTTGCCCTCCCGGTCGGCCAGATTACTCCCAAACAGATGTTACGACTGGCGGATATTGCAGATAATTATGCCTCAGGTGAAATCCGTCTTACCGTTTGGCAGAACTTGATCATTCCAAACATTCCCGACGCCTTCGTCGAAACCGTCAAGAAAGCCCTGGTCAAGATGGGACTACACTGGCAACAGTCGAACATTCGCAGCGGGTTGGTTGCCTGCACCGGAAATTCCTACTGCAAATTTGCCGCCTCCAATACGAAGGCACATGGTTTGGAACTGGCGAACTATTTGGAAAAGCGTTTTAAACTGGACCAACCGATCAACATCCACCTGACGGGTTGCCCCAACTCCTGCGCACAGCATTACATGGGAGATATAGGATTATTGGGTGCAAAGGTTAAAATGGGTGGAGCAAGCGTGGATGGTTATCATGTCTTTGTCGGAGGCGGTTTCGGAGACAACCAGTCTGTGGGGCGGCAAGTGTTCCAAGGAGTTTCGTTCGAGCAACTCTCGTCAACGCTCGAGAAGATGCTGGAAGGTTACTTGCGTCATCGACAAGTGGGCGAAAGTTTTCAGAAATTTACCGCTCGACATGATCTCAACACGCTGCAGGCCATTTTCAGCAATGAGGAGTGACAGTTTTAGTCTGACTGCACGATCAGGTCCGTAGCTGGGAGCAGATCAAAACGCACCCGGACACAGCTTGGAAAATCGTTAGGCGGGGTCGGTTGCACTGCCGCACACACAAGACTCTTGCATCACCACCGTCCATGTACAGTTGACGAGGTTGGGATCGATGGCTGCCAGATAGGTCTTGCCCAACGCCAAGTTCAGCGCGGGTTACTCAAAGGACTGGTTGCGGGCATCCCACTGCCGCTCGGCTTCCACCTGGTCTATGGTGCGCAGGCTCTCCCCATTGCGCGTCTGGGTATCTTCCAGGTGGTAGCAGTCACCTTCCCGCTAATAAAGCCAGTAACGATGCTTCAACATCATAACCTTTCGAGGGAAAGCCAGGCCGAAGCATCTGTGTTAGGGATTACTGGGAGAATCGGTGCGGAGTTGCAGCGAATTGTGACCAAAACCACGTACCCACTCACTTTACTACACAGTTGGCCCATTTAAGCATCTAACTGAGGGTGCTGTTATTGAACTCCAACAACTTAAGAAGTGGCTCCAAAGGTAGGACTCGGACGGCTCACCCATTAATTTCCTAAAAAAATAGCATGTTTCCTGAGATAAACGCAAGCTAATCGTGCCAACTCTGGCCAAATCGCACAGGCTTGCGCCAGCTGTACCCTCTCACTTTACTACACAGTTTGATTCCGGCAGTTTGCCATGCCACTTGGTTTTTCTGGTGTTGGCAGAACTGCGCGAATCGCTTTCCGAGGATGAATTCCTAGCACGAGTGAGTAGAGTTAACCAAGCAAAATAGAAATAGGGTTTCCTTTGACGTGACCTGCGCTACTCGAGCGTATCGGATTCTTGCCGTGCAACTTGTTTCTGACATGATTGCCTCCAACTATGGAACTGCGCCATTTAAGATACTTCGTGGCTGTTGGCGAAGCCCTGAATTTCACCAAAGCCGCAACGCGACTTCGACTCGCGCAACCCGCTTTAAGCCGGCAGGTTTCAGATTTGGAAGATGAATTGGGCGTGGACTTGCTCAAACGAAATTCCCATGGTGTTACCTTGACTGCGGAAGGAAAATTATTCCTGGAGGACGCGAAAAGGATTCTTCAACTCGTAGACGAGTCAGCAACGAAAGTCCGCGCCCTGGCTCGCGGTGAATTTGGCGAATTGCGCGTCGGCTACCTGCCTCCCCTGGACCAGGAAATACTGCCGCGAGCACTCGCTGAATTTCAGAAACTCACGCCCGGGGTAAAGGTGATCCTCCATGATCTGGGCAGTGACGAGCTGTGCAATGAATTGCGCAATGGCTTCCTGCAACTCGCGCTCATGATTCAACCCAGCGAAGAAACCTCCGCAGGATTGGAGTTTGAAGAGCTTCGCCGTTACCCATTTTTCGTCGCGATGGCACCGGGACATCCGTTGTCGCGCATGAAAAACATCTCCGTGGAGACCCTTGCCGCCCATCCGCTGGTTGTCCTTGGCCGCCGGAATAACTCCGAATATCACAGATTGCTGCACAAGGTGTTTTCACCGCTGCGCCCAAACGTTGCAACCGAGAGCGACAGTATAAACTCGCTTATTACCGAGGTTCGAATCGGAGCGAAGGTGGCTGTGGTCAGTGAACTCTTCAGACAAGCCATCGGGAAAAGACTTCATTACCGGCCGCTCGCCAAAACCACTGCCACACTTTGCCTGGGCATTGCCCGCGCCAAGCACGGTGATGTCACTCCTGCCGGGGAGAAACTGTGCGCTAGTATCAGGAAGGTCGCTGCCGTTTAAGGGTGTTTGCGCCAACTCCTGATATTCCTAAAAAGCATCGCGGCACAAGAAACAGGGTATTGGCTGCCTGATAAGGATCGCTGGTAGTGTCATTCACAGATTGGCAAACGTCACTAGATACAAACAAGAAACCAAAATTGGAAAGAAAATCGTTATGAACACGCAAAAATTGAATCAGCAGAAAAACAAGGCCATTGTTCTCGTTCACGGAGGTTTTGTGGACGGTTCGGGATGGGCGGGCGTATATAGCATGCTTAAGAAAAAAGGCTACAACGTCCTCATCGTCCAAAACCCGACCAAATCTTTGGCCGACGATGTCGCGGTCACCAAATCCGCAATTGACAGTTTGAACAGTGAGGTCGTGCTCGTGGGGCATTCCTACGGTGGCGTGGTGATCACGGAAGCAGGCACTCACCCCAAGGTTTCTGATCTGGTTTACATAACCGCCTTCGCTCCGGACCAGGGAGAATCAGTGTCATCATTGATCGCGAACCCTCCGCCCGGCGCACCGGTGCCACCAATTTTGCCGCCCAAGGACGGCTATCTCTTTCTGGACCGAACCAAATTCGCGGCCTCATTCGCTGCTGACGTTGAACCCGGATTGGCATCATTCATGGCTGATTCCCAGGTGCCATGGGGCCTGGATGCGCTCTCTGGCGCCGTTTCGCAACCGGCATGGAAAACCAAGCCGAGTTATTACCTGGTTGCCACGGAAGACAAGATGATTCCGCCGCCAGCCCAGCGGGCCATGGCGGGGCGTGCCAAAGCACAAGTGACGGAAGCGCCCGGCAGTCACGCCATCTACGTTTCCAAACCAGAGGTGGTGGCAGAGCTTATTCAGAGGGCCGCTGACGCTCGCGCCTAAAACGAAGCCTCCCATACTTATCACCGGTGAAGATTTCATGTCCTCACCGGTGATTTTTTTCGCACCCGCCTCTGGATTCTGCAACTCGTTGAAAAACAATTTGTTTGGAGTTGGAGGTGAGGGTCGGAATCGAACATCGTATCCAATTCGGCTAGGTCTTTCGCCCTTCAGGGCAATGGCCCGCGAAGCAGGGCGGCCAGTGGGAGTAGTCTTTAGAGGGCACCACGACCGGCCCCTGTGAAGCCAGGCCAGTGAGGGCCAAGGAAAGGCCGATGTAGAGGGGAGCAATGCGGGAAAGGACTTGAAAACGGCCCAAGGAAATTATTCTTCCAACCATTTCCGCGCCAGCGGGCGAAAATGGCGCGATTCAGTGCGAACGCATGAAGCGTGACAAGTTAGCATCCTCCGGCCTGTCTTCAAATTGAACTGTGCCGAAGTGGAGCGGAGTGCTCGCGGAGTCGGCGAAGCGGATCACGAAGTGGAACGTGGCCGGTGCAATGCAGAAGTCAGGCCCCTCCTCGGCGGCAGTCTGCGATTTTGAGCAAAGCCGAGCCAGCGGCCAAAGATCGCTAGTCTGCCGCCGTTGTGATCGGGCAAATCATTAAATAAAAGGGCGCACAGCTCTCGCCGTGCGCCCGATTTATGACAGATTTAAATGGCCCCGAATATGGGCTCCATTCAATATTTGTCAGGCCTTCTTCAAAATGCCGAGTTGGGTCAACGTGGTCACACCATCATCAAGCCCAAGTTCTTCAACGATTTTGCCGTCGATGACCTTGAGGATCGTAATTCCGGTGAACCGCATTTTGCGACCAGTCTTTGCCGGAAGCGAACCGTGGATGAAGTCCGCAAATGCGGGGCCGGTGTGTGTGCCGCCACCGTCCCACTGCCCAACAACGTAATCGCCATCAGCAATTAGGTCGGCAGTACCCCAAAAGTTAAGGTCGGGGAATGCCTTGCGGAAGTCGGTCATGAACGCCTTGATATCGGCGTGACCCCGGCGAGGTTCATGGAGCGAATACTTCAGGAGCATGTTGGGAGCGGCGATCTCGTCAACGATTGAGAGGTCGCATTCTTTGCCCCAAAATTTTTCAAACCATCGACCGACCACCGCCTTGTTATCATCTTGTTTAGACATAATTCTTCCTTTCGCTTATACAGACTTTGTTTTGTTTCTCAGCAGTTACGTCGTGCAACTGTCAGAAGACGCTATTCCAATTCCGCGAACTCCAAACTCCGTTTCACGACTTTAAATTCCGCGGCTCACGAATTTGAAAGCAAGAACCGGAGTTCGCGAACCATTGAGATCAGGTAGATTACTAAGAGAAAGTAAATCGTGTGAACACTGCCACGAACTCGAATCCGATAAGCGTACTCAATTGCGTCTGCGGATGCCGGGAAATGAATTTGAAAGCAAGAACCAGAGTTCCTGATAATTGGGACAATGACAAATTTGGAGCATGATTATGAAAACGAAATCTGCGGCTAAAAAAAGAGGTCCACAGTTTGCCAGTGATAAAGCCCGCTGGCAGGCGCTATTGAAAAAGGACCCACGGGGCGATGGCAAGTTTTGGTATTCGGTGAAAACAACCGGGGTGTTTTGTCGCCCATCCTGCCCATCGAGACAGCCCAACCGTGAAAACGTTGCGTTTTACACAACCATAAAAGACGTGGAACAAGCAGGCTTTCGCGCCTGTAAGCGTTGTGACCCCAAAGGAATTGGACTCGTGGGCAAACATGCGGAGGCAGTCGCAATAGCATGTCGGCTCATCGAGCAAGCCGACGAACTTCCGAGCTTGGGCCAGATTGCCAAGGCAGTCAAAATGAGTCCCGGCTATTTTCAACGCCTGTTTAAAACCGCCACCGGCCTTACACCAAAAGAGTATGCAAAGGGGCACCGTGCTGGCCGTGTGAAGACTGTTTTGCCAAAAAGAGGAACCGTGACTGAAGCCATTTATGAATCTGGTTTTAATTCCAATGGCCGATTTTACGCGGACTCTACTAAAATACTGGGCATGAAACCAACCGAATACCGAAACGGCGGCACCGGCAATACGATCCGATTCGCCATCGGTGAATCGTCTTTGGGTTCGATTCTCGTCGCCGCTTCTCAAAAGGGAGTTTGCGCAATATTTTTGGGCGCCGACCCGGACGTGCTTGCGCAAAATCTTCAAGATCAATTTCCAAAGGCGAATATTATCGGCGGGGATGCTGAATTTGAGAAGCTGGTCGCTCAGGTGGTGGGCTTCGTCGAGTCGCCGGGCGTCGGACTCAAGCTCCCCTTGGACATTCGCGGCACGGCTTTCCAGCAACGCGTTTGGAAAGAGCTTCAGCGGATTCCTGTTGGTGAGACGGCTAGCTATTCAGACGTGGCAAATCGTATCAAGCTTCCCAAAGCTGTTCGGGCTGTCGCCCAGGCCTGCGGGGCAAACACGCTTGCTGTGGCTATTCCTTGCCATCGAGTTGTGCGGACTGATGGAAATATTTCCGGTTATCGCTGGGGCGTAGTTCGCAAGGAGAAACTTTTGGCAATTGAAAAAATAACGCATGACAACTAAATCGACTTCAATCTCAGACCGCATCGATGCCCTTGACTGGAAATCCTTGGGTAGTGAGTTGGATGGCTTTGGCTGCACAATTCTCAAATCGGTTCTCACACGGGATGAGTGCCGCACTATTGCAGGCATGTTTGATCAGAAAGACATCTTTCGCAGCACTGTTGTCATGGCTCGGCACGGCTTTGGCAAGGGCGAGTATAAATATTGGTCATACCCACTACCTAAGATTGTTAACGACCTGCGGGTCTCGCTCTACCCGCACTTGGCCACGGTTGCAACCCGATGGAATACGTCGATGAAGATTGACGTTTGGTATCCCAAGACGCATGAGGAGTATATCCAACGCTGTCATGCGGCAGAACAGACCAGGCCGACACCCCTGCTGTTAAGTTACAGTGAGGGCGATTGGAACGCTTTGCATCAGGATTTGTATGGTGAGAATGTGTTTCCGATTCAAGTCGCCTTTCTTTTGTCAGAGCCCGGCAAAGATTTTACAGGCGGTGAGTTCGTACTGACCGAACAACGGCCCCGGATGCAGTCACGAGCAGAGGTCGTAAGTCTTCAACAGGGGGATGCAGTGGCTTTTGCCGTAAGCCACCGCCCGGTGCAGGGCACGAAAGGCGTCTATCGCGTAAATTTAAGGCATGGCGTCAGCCGCCTCCGCTCTGGCCATCGCAACACTATGGGCATCATTTTCCATGACGCGAAATAGCCACCTTTGCGAAAGAGGTGACCACCCAGCCCAACACTTTCCCGACACTTTTGCTGACGTTTTTTAGATAGTTTCAGAGCAGTAGTCTCGCGGCTGTGACTGAGCTGCGGGGCGTCAGGGGTGGCCTTCGTGAGCGGCGCAAGCCGGGAGAGCGCGAAAGCCTGGTTTTTGAGAACCGGGACATCCGGGCAATGGCGAACTCAGGCAGGCGGCGTCCGCTTTGAAAACTTTCGCAAGAACTCACAGAATTTCTCGCCAGCAGGCGTGAGATCTCCGTTCTTCGCACGAGCAATTCCAACAGGGATCTCGTCCTTGGAGCCGGCCACCGGACGAAGCACCAGCCTCTTTCCAGTCACAACCTTGAATACGGACATCGCCAGTGATACGCCTCGCCCTGTTTCAACCGCAGTAATCAACGAACTGCCGCTGTCGCATTCCACAGCGATTTTAGGTGTAACACCCAAGGGGCGGAAAATTCGCTCAACGAACGGGTAATAATCCGGGTAGTCGTGGCGGGCGAATCCCACGAGTGGCTCGTTCGCGATTTTTTCCAACGGAATGGCTTTGAGTCGGGTCAACGGATGCGATGGGGAGAGCGCCACATAATATGGATAAGACCGCAGCGGTTCGAATTCGATGCCCTCCGCCTCCATGTTCACGACCTCGGGAAGCACCGCCAGTTGCAGGGTGCCATCTTGTAGCCCGTCCACAATCTCCCGACGAGACGCGTCATGCAGCAAGACATTCACATGGGGAAAGGCCCTCTGATAAGCGGCCAGCGCGGGCGGCAATATCTCGACCGTTGGTGACGGGGCATAGCCGATGTGCAAGCTGCCAAACTGTCCCCGCGCCAATGCACGCACTTGTTCCACTGATTCATCGGCCATTTTCAACAATTGGCGAGTTTTCTCCAGGAACAGTTTTCCCTCCGCCGTGAGTGTTACGCCGCGCGGACTGCGTTTGAGCAGGTCCACGCCGATTTCATCCTCCAAGTCTTGAACTCGCCGACTCAGCGCCGGTTGCGCGATGCGCAGTTGCCGGGCCGCCTTGGTGAAATTCAATGCGTCAGCCACAGCCAGGAAATATCGCAAGTGCCGGAGTTCCATTTCGCTCCATTATGCCAAAAAGGCATGGCGACACAAGCATCATGGTATTGGGCGGAACGGAGCCAATGAGGGATAGTGGCAGCAGATGGTCGGTAGGTCTCACAAGAAAAGAAGAATAGATTATAACCTGGAGAAAATGATTATGAAAGCGATACGAATTCATCAATACGGCGGGCCGGAAGTTATGGCGCAAGTGGAAATGCAGCGTCCGACACCCGGCCTGAACGAAGTGCTCATCAAAATTGCGGCTGCCTCGATCAACCCGATTGATTGGAAACAGCGGGCTGGCTATTTGAAAGATGTTTTCCCGCTCACGTTTCCTGCGACTCTGGGGTGGGACGTTTCCGGCACGGTGGAAGAGGTGGGCGAAAATGTCACCCATTTCCGACGTGGCGACCAAGTGTATGCGCTACTGGAAGGCGGCGGCTACGCGGAATATGCCGTAGTCAAGGAAGCCGCCGTTGCTAAGAAGCCCAATACGTTGGATCACGTGCACGCTGCCGCTATTCCTGTGGCGGGCCTGGCGGCTTGGCAGGCTCTCTTCGAAGTCGCGCAGCTCCGTGCAGGTCAAAAGGCGCTGATCCACGCAGCCGGTGGAGGTGTTGGCGTTTTCGCTGTGCAGTTCGCCAAAGCAAAGGGCGCCTACGTGATCGGAACTGCCTCATCAAAGAACCAGGCATTTCTGCGCGAATTGGGCGTCGATCAAGCAGTCGATTACCAGGCGGCTCGATTTGAGGATGTCGTCCGTGATGTGGACGTGGTTCTCGACACGATCGGTGACGACACCCAGGAACGCTCGTTCAAAGCGCTCAAGAAAGGCGGGATTTTGGTGTCCATTGTTCAGCCGCCTTCGCAAGAACTGGCTGCCAAACACGGCGTTCGTGCCTTATTCTACGGCGCCCATGCGAGTTCATCCGACCTCGCTGAAATCGCAAAACTGATCGACTCCGGCAAAGTGAAGACGGTGGTAGACACCGTTCTTCCTCTGACGGAAGCGCGGCGCGCTCATGAATTGAGTCAAAGCGGCCATGTGCGCGGCAAGATCGTTTTGAAGGCTGCGTGATTTGGAATTACCAACTTAAGAAAGGGAGATATTGATATGAAAATTGCAACAATCATCGTTCGCAGTCTGCTGGGGCTGATCTTCATCGTGTTTGGATTGAACTTGTTCCTGCATTTTATTCCCATGCCGCCGCCGCCGGAAGGTCCGGCGCGCGACTTTATGACGTCCCTGTTTGTGAGCCATTACGTATACGTCGTGGGCGCTTTGCAAGTCGCAGGCGGTCTCCTGCTTTTAAGCGACCGTTCGGCGCCGTTGGCCTTGACGCTGCTCGGACCGGTGATCGTCAATATCCTTTGTTTCCACGCCTTCATGGCGCCGGCAGGATTGCCTATGGCAATTGTAGTGTCAGTTCTTGCGCTGTTCCTACTTTGGCGTTACCGCGGCAATTTCGCCGGAATTCTGGTTACCGCTCCCGCGAATGTGAATTCACGGAGCCAACAACCTGCGGCAAGAACTCTGCCTGATCATTCCTAAGTAATTACGTATGCCACCGACGAGCATCGGGCATTTTGGAAGACTGGAATCCGCATTATGAAAACATCCTACAGCATATCGAACCTACTCACCCGCAATCTTCACGACGTCTTTGGAGAAAATGACCCCGCGCGTCGCCGCAAGGCCATTGACGAGATCTTCACCGAAGATTGCGCGTTCTACGAGCCGAAGGGGATCTACCGTGGCCGCGATGAAATCGATCGAATCGCGGGCGCTATCAAAGCTACTCACCCTGATTTTCAATATCAGCCCATCGCCGAGCCAGAAGAATTGGTAAATGCCGGGCGAATCCGATGGGTATCGGGCCGTCCGGGCGAAGCGCCAGCTTACGCCGGGACTGATTTCATCATCGTTCGGGAGGGCCGGATTGCTGCCGTTTATCTCTTTTTCGACAAGCTATCGTGAGCCGGACTCTCCTGACAACTTGTTACATTTAACGCAGGGCGGCACGCTCTATCGAACTTCTCGGCAAACGACCCAATCGGACATGACAAGACGTGATGGACGGCTCTTTTGGTTGATTGATTGTGACGCCCGACATAATGTCCTTCAGCTTGTTGCTGCACGCTTCAACGACCGCCAGTGGCCGGGTGTGGTGCCTTCCCAAGTTTTGAAAGCGCGGTAAAAAGAATTTGCGTCATCGTAACCGAGCAAATAGGCGGCCTCATTGATTTCAATCGAGGATTGAGTGAGGTATTGGCGTGCGAGTTCCTGCCGGGCTTCGAGCACCAGTTGACGAAAGGTGGCGCCCTCATCGGTGATGCGACGTTGCAATGTGCGCGCGCTCATCCCGAGTTCCTTAGCCACGAGCAGAATGTCCGGACGATTGCCGGATAGCAGGCGTTTTAGTATCCATTTTACCTGATCGCCGATCTGGGTTTTAGCCTTTTTCCCTTCCAAAGCCTTTTCCAATTGCGGATTCAACATTTCCAAGAGATCGGCATTGTGTGTCGCGAAAGGCAGGTCGAGGTCCGAAGTGTTAAGAACCAGCGCGTTGCGTTGCGAGCGGAATTTCACTGGGCACCTGAAGAACTTCTCGTGGACGCCATTCGACTCCTGCACACGCTTTAATTCCACTCGTTTGGGCCGAAGTTGCGTCTGTGTACCGCGGCGACCAAGTTCGACAAATGACGCGAGTATTGCGTCTGTGAGCAGCGGCGGTATGTCACCATCGGGATACAGCCAAACCGTCTCGATTATGCACTCATCTCCCTTGGAGGTAATATGAACCTCCTCGGGACAGCAGAGCTGCTTGTACCGCGCCACGCGCTCAATGGCATCTCGGTAATTGCGGGCGTGAAGCGCGGCGAGGGTTCCTGGGTGATAATGTTCAGGTTCGAGTTCGCTCGCGAGTTTCAAGCCGACAGCGGGATCGGGATTGAGTTCGCCGACCGCGCGCCAAAGGGCGAAGAACTGGGCCGTGGTTACAAGGTTCTTCTCCCCATCGTAAAGGCTGACGGGCAGTCGGCTTTGGCGTAGCACAGCCGCTGGCGTGAGTCCGATTTTTTTCAAGCCGCGCCAGAAGGCGTTGGCGGCTTTGAATTTGTCCGGGACTTGAGAGGTCATATTACAAATATGGTCATATAATTGGTGTTTTGAAATCGTCAATATTTGTTTCCATTAGGCTTTGCCGAGGACTTGCAAGACCGCGGGATCAGTGGCAGATACCGACACCCCGTCGAAGTCTGTCGATTGAGTTAGCGATGCCCAGCGATTCAATTCATCGAGACTTTGCTGGTATCCACGACGACCCAAGGCCATCGCGTCGTTGCCCAAGGGCAGCCGCAGCGGCGGCGCTGGCTGGTCGGCGATCTGTAAAATGGCGGCGGCGCCTTTGCGAGGATCTCCTGGCTCGTGTCCCGTGTGAGTTTCCATGTGTCTGCGCATCACCCCAACGGTTGGAGCATAAGCCTCGATGGGTGTGGCGTAGGCCATTGAGCTGCCAGCCCAATCGGTGCGGAACCCACCCGGTTCAACAATGGTGAGTTTAAGGCCCAACGGCTTGATCTCTTGTGCGAGCGATTCGCTGAAACCTTCAACGGCGAACTTCGCGGCATTATAGCCCGACATGCCGGGCACCCCGATTCGACCACCGATGGATGTGATCTGAATGATATGTCCGTGGCCCTGACGACGAAGGATGGGGAGGACCGCGCGCGTGACGTGGACGACCCCCCAGAAATTCGTGTCAATCTGGCCGGCGAATTCATCAGGCGTCATCTCCTCGAATGCGCCTGAGAAACCATATCCGGCATTGTTAACGAGAACGTCAATCCGGCCGAAAGCTTCGATGGCAAAAGCGACTGCTTTTTCCGCATCCGTAGGCGAGGTGACGTCCAGCTTCACGGGTCGAATTTGTGAACCATAGCGTGCAACGAGATCGTCGAGCTGTTCGGGCCGACGGGCCGTAGCGACGACGGAATAACCGGCCTCAAGGACCGCTTCGGTAAGAGCGCGGCCGAAGCCGCGCGAACTGCCAGTAATGAACCAGATGTTTTTCATATTCGTTTTCTTTGTCGGTTCCACCGGACCATCCGGTGGTATTGACACGAATAATCTAGCTCTACCCGTCGCGCCTGTAACTAGCACGACGCGCCAAATGACTTGCAGAATGCGCCAAAGTGAGTTGCGAATATAAACAGGGCGGAAGCTAGTTACTCTACTGGTCTTCTGGTTCGAAAAAGGAATCGGTGGCGCGGTCGCCAGAGCGAACGGATTGCAGATACGGGAACAACGGGCCAGTTGCGTTCAAGTGGCGCAGAATCGCCTCGATGTGCGGGCCGAAATGAATCATCGCGAGGCTTCCGGTTTTTTGTCGGGCGTATGCGATTGTTTGGTTGGGCCAGTCAATGTCTTCCGCCTTCAGATTGGCGATGTCGGTTTGAGAACCGCCGAGATGCCAACACAGTTCGTAGAAGCTGCGCCGCTCCGGGTTCTTTTCCCGCTCAATGATGAGCTGATGTTCTTCGCTGGTAATGGCGCGTTTGTCCTTGAACCGCACTTCCGGCCAGAGGCGTTTCGGAATGAGCGGCCACGGCAGCCAGTTCATCGCAATGCAGAAGTTATGGAGCTTCCGCAGATGGACGTTGGTGCTGACCGTGCCCGCCTTGAGGCAGGCGAGCAGGTGGTCGGCTTGCGTTTCAATAATCACACGATGACGAATGAAATCCAACGCGGTTTCGTTCGCTGCCCGCCGCCAGCGATCCTGGGTTGAACCGTTTTTGGTTTCGACGATGGCATCGAGAGCTTGTTGCCATGTCCGTGTCGCGACGCCTGAATCCGTTCCGGCCAAGCATGCCTTGGCGATTTGGAGGTTCAGTTGCGGTTGGCGGACGGATTCATTGCGGGCGTTGAGGAGAGACGTGGCTTCAGCACGATCCTTTGTGCTAAGACTTTCCTGCTTTCGGGTTTCGGTGTCCTCGACATAGAATGTGCCACCGAGTTTGCGACGGTAGAGGATGAAACGACGTTTCATAATTTCAGACTTTCTGTCCGAAGCGATGAAACTGAACGCGGCTTTGGGTGTATCAGCTACACCAAACGGGCTGCGAATCCCGCCATCGCGAGTGATTGCCGAGTAATACCGGAGTAGTCGTTGAGTCGTTACCCGGTATTGATTTCACTGGCACTTTCACTGGCACTTGCCTCCTCCGGTATCTGCAACTCGTTGCAAGAGTGCAACTTGAAGTTGGAGGCGAGTGTCGGAATCGAACTTTAGCCAGGAGAACAAACAAGAGCTGTCAGATTAAATCGTGCCTGAAGCGCATGGGTCCATTTATAAGGGAAAAATCCGAGAAAAGCGAGGAACTTTCGCTTCAGGACGAATACCGTCCAACTGAGGTTACCATGGCAATGGATTCCAATTAAATAAAAGTACTAAGATGAATGTGTTGTAAATCAACCCTTTTGAAACGTAAGTGGTTGATGTTGAGAGTGGAGCGAGCAAAGGGATTCGAACCCTCGAGTTTCATTCGTTTAACCTCAAGATGAACCCACCACGTGGCGGAAGTTCGTGCTGCCATGAAGCTGCGTTATTGACCGGAGTCACGATGACTCCCAAGTCTGCGTGTTCACCCTCGGAGATCAGCAGGCGATGGTAGAATTTGTTGAAGACCGACAAATCCAGAGTGACAGGCAGGGCGGATTCGGTGCCATTGATACCGGCGATGAACCAACTCTTGCCGGAGCGTCGCGCAAAAATCGCCTCTTGTCCTGGAACACCCGAGAGACAGCGGGTTTCATCCCACCGCACGGGCGCATCGCGAAACACCTGCAAGGCTTGTGGTGGCAGGGATGCAAAGAACTCCGGGCTATCGGCATAATGGATAATTCCGGAAGTAAAGATAAGCGCGGCGGCCAATTGATGGGCGGCGGTGGTCAGCCGACGATATTTTTTGGGAGAACAACCAATGGGAGTAATGTCCATTGGTCCGATGGCGTTGCGCGTGAATGGCAGAACAGTATCCAGTTCCGCCGCCTTTTCAGTGTAATGCGGTTCGTAGAAATAACTTTCTGTGCCCAGCACGGCTTCGACCGTGAGCAAATTTGGCCATGTGCGTTGCCAACCGCGTGGGATGGTGCACCCATGCAAATTGACTGCCATTTTTCGCCCGGCGGTATCTTTGATCAAAGCCAGCTGTGCGGCGATTGCTTCCTGTCGATCTGAACACCAAAAATCCACTTTCACACCACGAATGCCAGCGGCGGCCATTTCATCCAGTTTGGCCGTTCGCTTATTGGCATCGTAAAAATCGGCGGCATGCAGCCAAGCCAGCGGTCGGACGCCTTCGGACTGAGCATGTTCGGCAATGGGCTTTAATCCGGGTCGCCACCAACCAGCGTCGAACAGCGTGTATTCCCAGCCCATTTTGGCGGAGAAATCGGTGAACTCATTAAACCGTTTTGTCGTGGTCGGCTCATCGGGATAGGACCACCAAGCCCACGCAGCATGACCTGGCTTTATCCACGATGTATCCTCGATGTGCGATGGAGGCACGAGGTCAGTCACCAGGGTTTCCAAGGCAATGTCGCCAGGGGTTCCCCCCATGACAATCACGCGCCAAGGCATGGTCCAAGGCAAGGTGAATCGTGGTTCTGGGCCGAATCGATTGGTGTAGCCACGCGTGCCTTCATCGGCCAAAGGAAAAGCGATGCGATAAACACCGCCGGAAGAATTCGGGTTGAGGTGACAGGCGCAGTAGGATTCATCCGTGCCTGCTTCCGTCAACAACACCCAGGTTGACGCCGTGGGGACATTAAACAGCGCGGGGAACGCCCAGCCGACAGCTTTGGCGCGGGAATCAGGCGGCGCTTCTCCCGGCGAAACATGAAAAAAGAAATCCTCGTATGCTGGTGTATAAGGGCCTGCGGCATGGTATGGCTGGAGCCAGCCTCGCGCCTCAAGTGGAAGAGCAAAGCCCGTAAGCTCGGATTCAACCACATGAACGCTGCTCGAATCCTGGATGAAACGATAACGAAAGGCGACGCCTTCATTGCTCGCTGCCAACTCAATTTCCAGCGGAATGTGATCCGCATTCTCAAACAGCAGGCTCCGATAGCTCAACACTTTGTTCACGTGCGGCTGGGTACCGGCGAACAATTCGTATTTTTGCCGGCGCCTTTCCACTTTGCCAGCGTGATTGAAAGTGAGTCCCTTTTCGAAACGTGAATCGTCGACGCGAAGTCCGAGCGGCGATTGGCCGATCACCATCCTTCCCGCGCGCGAAGTTTGGTAACTCAAGCTTCCCTCATCCCCAAGCGAAACGGAAATGGAACATTGACCATCCTGTGAAGCAATCGACCATGAGTTTTTATCCGGCACCGATGCTTCTACCACAATGGCCGCCAGGAATATCGCGCCTGGAATGGCCGACATAAGAATGCGTTTCAGCAACAACGACCTGGTCAAACTGTACTCGATGCTGAGACCCGTATTCATGAGCCGAGTTCGATTACACAGGCTTCGACGGCGCGGGTGCAGGAGGGCAGCATGCCCTGACGCATCAATTCCTCGCCGGTGAAGGTTTTGCCTTCCTGTGGAATGGCCGCACGACCGGAGGCGGGATTGATCTCGCGGATCAAATACCGTTTTGCAGGATCAAGTCCTTGCGGACGCACTGCGGTATTTTGGCCGTCTTTCAACTGGAATACAAACACCACAGCGCGGGATTGGTCGGGCGACACGAAATCCAGTGCGCCGCGCATTCCTTCGTGAGGATTTTCCAAGCGGTACAAATCGCCGAGTTGCGTCACATCTCGAATCCGTTTGTAGGCGCTGATCGCGCCTGCGCAAACGGCCTTGTCGGCCGGTGGCAGACTGGTCAAATCCAAGTCCATGCCGAAACGCGCACTCATCGCGACGCTGCAGGCGAAGTGCATGGGACGGTTGCCCGAATGAGTGACATGACTGGCGGTGGCCATCGGCGGGAAAAAATATGAAAAGTCCCATTGCATTGGAACGCGCACCGTGGAGTCGGTGTTGTCGCTTGGCCAGAATTCATGGAAATATTTCAACGCAGCATAATCCACACGCCCGCCGCCGCCGGAACACAACATCAACTCAGTGTTCGGGAAAGCCCGGGCTGTCTTTTCCATGAGAGCGTAAAGTGCGCGGACATAATCAATCCACAGATGTGATTGACGGTCTGGGGCCAGGTACGAGGAACCCGGTTGGGTCAGGTAGCGGTTGCAATCCCACTTGGCATAGGTGATGCCGGGGACGCTGAGGATATCCTGGATGACTTTCCATTCAAACTGTTGCACCTGGGGCCGCGTCAGATCAAGGACAAGCTGGTTACGCTGCAATTCCAATGGGCGTTTCGGTTGCGAGATCACCCAGTCGGGATGGTTGTCGAAAAGTTCGCTTTGTGGATTCACCATTTCAGGTTCAATCCAGATTCCGAAGCGCAATCCCCGCTTCGCCGCCTCGCTTGCAAGCGGAGCGAGGCCTTCGGGCAAGCGTTTGCGGTTCGGCTGCCAATCGCCAAGACCGGCATGGTCATTCACGCGCGGGTATTTGTTTCCGAACCAGCCGTCATCCAAAAGAAACAGTTCGGAGCCGATCTCCTTGGCCGGATCATAGAGGCCGACGATACGCTTGAAATCGAAGTTGAATTCCGTGGCTTCCCAATTGTTGAGAAGAACGGCGCGGGTTTCATGGCCGTCCCGCATCCCGAAATCACGCGCCCAGGCATGAAGTTTGCGGCTCATTTCACCCAGGCCATGATTGCTCCAGGTCCAGATCATGGTTGGTGTAACGAACGTTTCACCCGATTTCAGATGGTAGGTCGAAGCGAACGGGTTAATGCCGCACAAGGCGCGGACTCCCTGGTTGTTGTCATCGAAAGCGCATTGAAAACTTCCCGACCAGGCGAGCGAACCTGCCAACACGCGACCCGCGGTCTCGGAAGGCGGCCCGTCCAGAGAGAGAATGAAGGAAGGATTGCCGAATTGATCCGCCCTCACGCCGATCTTGGAATCCAGAATTTTCGTGCCCGGGGTGAGTTGCTCGGTGATCGGCGACAACATCTCCTTCGCCCAATCGCCCGCGAAATGTGTGAGAAAAAGATTGGTCGAGGCGAAATTGAGGGACGTTGAGGCCATGCGCTCAAGTTGCACCGAGTTTGTTTCGTGATGGATTATCTCCGACCACTGCTCAATGACATCCTTATCCCGATGGACACGGAAGCAAAGCGCGACCTCAAACGGGTAGGCTGGATCGTGCAGCTTGATGCGGACGAGATCACGATTCGTGGTTTCGTGGTTTTGGGTGACAGTGTCAAATAGCAACGCGGTGGAGGTATTTCCATCCGCATGAACCACCTGCAAGGCTGGTTCCCAGATATAGCCGTCACCGGCTTGAGGATAGGCTTCATCAGACCGTTCCACTTTGCCGCCGGACAGGCCCAGGGCGTTTTGGTAAAGGCGACCGTCCTCGCCAACCTCGAAATCCAGGGAAAAATGCGCGGTCTTCAGGCTGATGATCTCTTTTGGTGGCAGGGCTTTGGGTTTTGGCGCGCCATCGTTCATTGCAATATTGGCTTCGGCCCAGTCGGCGTGGTCGTTGCCAGATCCGTCTCCTCCATCGGTGACACGCAATCCCAACGTGCGAACCCCGCTGATATCCACATCAACCTTGGTTGGCGCCTGTGCGCCCCTGACCACGCCACTTTTCCAAAGCACTTTCTTATCCCCGATGACAATAAACTCAACGCTGCCTTGCGTCCCCGCGCTGTCATCCACGCCTACCTGTGCGCGAAACCGAGTCGCATTTCCACCTAGATCGATCCGCAGATTGCTTTCCGCGTGCGTGCCCACCCCATAAGAGAATTCTTTTGAACCGATACTCAGGGGGCGTCCGACGATGCCAGTATCCACCTTGGGAACACTCCAACCGCAGGTCATCAGGGACAGATCAAGCGAAGATAGCCTGACTGTTTCAGCGAAACTGTACGACCCGGAGGAAATCAAGAGGAGGACAAGGGCGACGGACTTTGAAACGGAGGATTTGATTTGCATAGCTTTCAATCGAGCGGGCTGCGGCCACCCTCCATCTGGATCATGAACCGATTCGTATTTGGATTTGCCAGGTTGCCGAAGCGAAGGGGGCCAGTGCTCTGCAACGTTCCCGGCGTGCGGCCACGGTGAGAAAATCGGAGTCGCCGTTCGTCGGCTCCATGGCGAAATGATCCATGCCATGCCACCCTCCGCGAGTCAGCCACAAACCGAGCGCATGATTTTCCACAACGTTCCATTCGAACTCCAGTCTTTCACCGGTGCGTTTATTGTGGATTGCGGAAATGCCTTTGTCGAGAGGCGCGGCGAAAACCTTGGCACAGTTGCCGTCGGGAACGGCGGTATCGATGGAGTCGACCCACTCATTCCCGTTTAACAAGGCACGGGTCGAGGTCGGCAACTCAAGCTGGTCACCCGCTTCCAATTGAAGCAACGGATGAAGCGCCCAAAGAAATTGCTCTGTGGCCGGGCCCTGATTGGTCAGCCGGTATACCATCCGAATCCCGTTGTCCAGCAGCAGGATGGTGCGCTCAAATTCCAAAGGCGAGAGCGCCAACTTGCACGAGGTTTTTAGAATGCCGCAATCCCAGGCTTGGGAGTCCACGGTCCAGGCAGCGCTCCATGCTTCACCGTGATCGGGCAATTCGCGCCCCCGCCAGGCGCAAGGAGCGATGGTCGGCAGGCATTCATCCATGCCAGCCAACGGGCTCGTGGCAAAGTCGTCTCCCAAGCGATTTGCAAAAAGTTTCAAGGGGCCGGGAGGATGCCAGAGCCATTCGCGCCCGGTCTTCAAATTTTTCAACGAGATGATTTTTGCGCCGAGTTCCGGCACAACGGCGATCTCCACATCTTCGTTGCCAAGCTGATAAACATCGAACCCTTGTTCCTGGCGGACGATAGGATTGTTCTCTACACCTTTCATGTCTCTAATCCTCTCAGTTTAGAGCCTGTTTTAAAATTATGGAGGGTGCTGCGGTTGGGGATTTTGGCTGCGGCCAAGGCGGCGAGGTGCTTGCGCACGGGCACCAAGCATCCCCGCAGCGGGCTGTGAGGGCCGAGAACGCAGGCCGCGGCCAAAAGCACCGCCGCCCGGAGGGTTTTCGCGCAAAAGGCCGTCTGGCTGCGTTGCTCCTCAGTCGAAGATCCACCAGGGATATTCTCCTTCGTCGCGCCTTGCCATCCAGCCTTTTGCCCGAAAACAGCACCCTCCATAATTTTAAAACAGGCTCTTATGAAGTTCGAGTTTTTCAAAATGTTTGCGTGAAGAATATTGAACATCTTTGTCAGCCTCCGGAGAGGGGGGTAAATCACTTCATCTCCTGCCGACCCGTGAAAAGATCAAAGGCCAACGCGTGGTTGGGATCGCGTCGAAGAACTGTTTTCAAAAGCGCACGGGCTTTTGCGGCCCGCCCCAAACCCAGTTGCGCCTGGGCTTGTAGAAACAACGCGCCGGTGGTTTGGCGGAATTGGGCGTCGTCATCAAAAAGCAACATGGTGGGAAGTGAAGTCGCGAAATAATCGATGGTCGCGGGAGTCTTTTCCAACTGGCGGGCATACGCCAGCAATTCCTTGAGCAAAGTCCGGCCTTTCGACTTTTGTCCGAGGCATATCAACGACAGCGCGGAGAAATAAGTCATTTCAGAGAAAGAACGGACGCTCATTTCCTGAAAATCGCCCCGGGCATTTGCGGCAGACTGCCAATGCCTTTGAGCCGAGGCCTTATCACCCAATTTGGAAAATGAACAGCCGAGCCAATATTGGATGTCGCTCTGATTTGCCAGGAGATGTTTGGCCTCGCCCAGATTTGGGGGCGCCTGGACTGCGCAAGCAAAGTGATCTTTGGCAGCGTTGAAATCTCCGCGCGCCATGAAGGACCTGCCCAACGCGAGGTGGGCACGGACATACTGGCCCAATGGCCCGCCTTCGCCGCCTTCCCATGGTTGGAAATGCCGGGCACCCACCAACGCGAGGGCTTCATGATTTCTACCGACCTGGTTGTAAAGGGCGCAGAGTTCCACGACCAAATCATCCCGCTGGCAAACCAAAGCAGGATACTTCCCGATTTCGCGCAACCGCGGTTCGGGAGATTCGCCGAGACGTTTCCAGAGTTGGTCGCGTTCGTACAGGAGACGAGCATCAAGTGGGTTGGCCTTGAAAGCCTTGTCATAAGATTGACGGGCCTTGGCACGGTTTTGCCGAATGTTAAAATAGCCGATGCCGAGGTTGCGCCAGACAATGGAGAATCCCGTGTCCAACCGGGCGCTGCGTTCCCAAAGCCGGATGGCTTCATCGTGACGCCGACGATCATAAAGCAAATTGCCAAGATAATAAGGGGCATGGGCGTCGGCGGGATTAGCGCGGACGGCTGCTTCCAAAATGGCTATCTCTTCGAGGCGCGATGGGAAGCAATAATCCGTGGGCAGCGATGCCGCGGTTTTGAAGGCTTTGAGGGCGGCTCTGACGTCGCCGGCCTTTCCGTGGAGCCAACCGAGCGTGAAGTGGATCAGCGGAAGCGCGCCCCAACTTTGATCGGGCAGATCACCCGGCTTCGCCACGGCAAGATTCAGGACGCTGATTCCTTCCTGCAGAAAGCCGGCGCGGGCATAGTCATGAGCGATGTCCAAATGAGTCTGCAAATCGCAAGCCAGGTTATCGCCATTCAAATGGCGAGACCACCAATCCAAGCAATCCAAATGCGAAGTCTTCGAGAGAAACCTGACCGCTTGCTCGGGCTTCTCCAATTTCCGCAGGATCAGAACCTTCAGATTTCTGGCCCTCAGGTTTTGGGTATCAAAGCGCAAGGCCAGATCAATATGCTGTAGTGCTGTTACCCATCGTCCTCTCAGGCAATCAATTTCAGCAACCGCATGATAACCCGCTCCAGCCCATGCCTGATTCCAGGTGGCTTTGTAGAAGAAATCATACGCCTCGTCGTCACGCTCCAGATGGCGCAGGCAAAGACCAAGATTGTAAAGTGGCTCGCCATCGGATGGATTTGAATTGCGGCGGGTCAAGCGCGCGATAGCCCGACGAAAGTGCTCCTCGGCGGTGGCAAACTCGCCGCGACGCAGATGCCACAAACCCAGGGCATTATTGCAACGGGAATCCAGCGGATCCCGGCGCAACGCCTCGCGCCAGTAGAACGTTGGCAAACGGGTTGCATGGCGATATTGATCCAGGTGAAGTCCCGTTACGTATAGTTCATCGTTGCTCGAGATGTCGGCTGGCGCGGGCGGCTCCGTTGCCGGCGGAGGGACTTCAGTCTCCACTCTCGCCTTGGGCTGGTATGAAATTAGTTCGTTGCCATATTGATCGATGACGCGGATCAACAAATCGGTTGCGACACCCCCCCTCGGCAATTGAATTGTCTCAAGCAAAGGTGTTGCCGGCGCAAGATTCCGCTCGAATCGGATGATTTGCCTGCCTTTTGCGTCAACGGTGACAACAGAGCCGGATTGATCGGCTGTGACCGCAATGCCCAACTGCAATGCGCTCCTCGTGGAATGCAGGCTGATGGCAGCTTGCAGATTTGCCCGAGACACTGGTCCGATTTTTTGAAATGGATACCAATACTGGCTCCAGGTCTTGGTTTCGCCAGGTTGGAGAAAGCTGAAGTCGGGTTGGTTGTCGGTGTAGACGCCCGCCATGATCTCGATATATGGTCCGAATTCGCCTTTGGAGTCGGGCACGGTGAGATTGCGGTCCCATGCGTAGCCGAATTCGTGGTTTCCCCAAGTCCACTGCTTTTTTCCGGGAGAAATATGATGGTTGGCGAAATGGACAATGCCAGCCTGAGCCGAGTGATCGTAGCCGCCAAAGAAATCCTCTTTGCTGCCCATGCACATATAGGAAGTTGGCACGGGAATATTTGCGTAGAACGACAAATCGTTTGAAGCGTAATCCACCAGGGTTTTTCCGCCACAAGCTGATGGAATGAAGTTCGCGGGACAAGCGGCCTCTGGAACACCGCTGCGCGCGCGCTCAGCATACTCCACTCCATAGTAATGGTCGCGGCATAACGGATAGCTGCTCATGGTGCGGCGGGCATGATCGGCAACATACGAGACGTCCGGCGGGAAGAAACTCTGATAGGATTCGTTCACGCGCGTGGCCACGTTGGCCCACCACAGGAAAGTCTGGGTGAGCGTTGTGCGATTGTAGGCGCGGACCTTCAGTTCAAGATAGGAGCGTCCCGGGTGAAGACAAACTCCATGCATGCCCTTCATCCGGGTCATCGGGTCATGGTCGCTGCACCAGACCGTCCGGGAACCATCGGCATGGGTTTCGATCTCATAATCCACCGGCAGAAATGTGGCGGGGCGATGGTGCTGGGGCCAGTTGAACTCAATACCACCGCTTATCCATGGTCCTGCGAGACCCACGAGAGCGGGTTTGATGACCGGCTGGTTGTAAATGACATCGTAGCCATTCGTCTTGTCCTGCATGACGTGGATGCGGCCACCAAGCTCCGGAAGAATCATCACGCGGAGAAATTCATTTTCCAACCAAACCGCCTTCCATTTCCTATCCACCGGTTTCTCCGCAATGCGATCTGTGAAGGGCAGCGGATAGACTTTTCCGCTGCTGCCCTGGTAGACTCGCTTTTCCAGAAACATGGGATTTTTGTCCGGGGGCGCGGGCAGGAAAGTGGGGATGATCATCTCTTCCAGACGCACCTCAACAGTTGAGGCGATTGGGGATTCGTCCGTGCGCCTTGTGTCCATGAGGCCATGACGCGCACGTCCACCGTTTATTTGAGTTCCATTCATTGACTTACGGATTCAATGGATTAATTGACCAAATCGCTTTCGATTTGCTCCAGTGTTTTGCCGCGTGTTTCGGGGAGTTTGAATTTGATGAAAACAAATCCGGCGAGGCAAATGGCGGCATAAAGCCAGAATGTTCCGGCCGAGCCGAGTCTCTTATTCAGGATGGGAAACGTGTAGGTGAGCAGAAAACAGGCGATCCACAGGGCCGAGACCGCGACGGACATGGCCGCGCCTCTTATGCGGTTCGGAAAAATCTCGGAGATGACCACCCAGGTTATCGGCGCGAGAGACATGGCATAGCAGCCGATCGCCGCCAGAACCAACAGCAACATTGGCAGCCCTTTGACCCCGCCGCTGTAGCAAAAGCCCAATGCGAGATAGATCAAAGCCAGGGCGGCGGAGCCGAATAACATCAGGGGGCGCCGCCCGCCGCGATCCACGACTCCGAGTGCGACAAAAGTACAGGCGAGATTGACGGATCCCGTCCAGGCGATGTTTTTCAAAACGGTCGAAATGTCATAACCGGCGGCGCGAAAGATTTCTTCGGCATAATTGAAAATGACATTGATGCCGCACCATTGCTGGAAGACCGCCAGGACGATGCCAAGCACGAGAACTTTTCTCATTGCCGGGGCGAATAATTCCTTGATACCAGCGCTTTGCACCTGCTCTGTGGCAATCGTGGATTTGATATCGGAGAGCGCGGCATCGGCGTAGTAATTGCCGCCGATTTTCGTCAATATACGGCGGGCGTTGTCAGTTTTGCCATACTTGGTCAACCAGCGCGGACTTTCAGGGACCATGAACATGCCCAGGAAGAAGAGCAGCGCGGGGGCGGCGGTAAGCCCGAACATCCATCTCCAGCCCTGCTGTCCGAACCAGGAATTACGGATGAAATCGTCCGAAGCGCCGGCTGGCAGGTTGCGAACGAGATACCAGTTGATGTATTGGGCCAGAAGAATGCCAATGACCACGGTCAATTGATTGATTGCGACCAGTTTGCCGCGGACCTGCGCGGGGGCGATTTCGGCGATGTACATCGGCGAGAGACTGGAAGCCAGGCCGATCGCGGTGCCACCTAATATACGCCAGGCGATGAAGATGGAGAAGTTGTTGGCGAGGGCGTTTCCCAGTGAAGTCACGGCGAAGAGGAATGCGGCGAGGATGAGGAGTTTTTTGCGGCCGAAATTGTCACTCAGCGCGCCCGCCGCCAGTGCCCCGACCAGACAACCGATGAGAGCACAACTGTTGGCCCAACCGATTTGGGACTCGGTGGTCAATTCAAAGTATCGTTGAAAAAACGGCTTGGCGCCGCCGATCACCACCCAGTCCCAGCCGAATAATAAACCGCCCATGGCCGCCACTACCGAAATGAGCCATACATAGCCCATGTTATAGTCAACCTTGAGAGTGGAACTTTTTGTTTCAGATGCGATTATCATGGCGTGAAATGCTTAGCAGCCGACTGGCCGTACCGAATGACTTATCCAGAAGAAATTTTTGGTGAACGGAACGATCATGACGGGTAACTTGAATAGAAAGACTCCCCAAGCCTAACCGCCTGGGAAGTCTCGTTCCAGCATGTTTACAACCTAATTCCATTCCATGTTTACGGTAAAGCGAGGCGGTAGAACACCGTCGGATTGCCCGATGAGACCGGCAGCGACACCGAATTAACAGACGTCGAACCGGCGACCACCGTCCAATTACTGCTGAGACCGACGTTCAGAGGGTTGGTTTGAACTTCGAGTTGCCAACCAATATGGTCTGCGGGCCAGCTCAGGTTCAGATTCCCGCTGACAAACTGCGCGGTCATGGTGGTGGGAGTTGGGTTCACAGCCTGATAGACCGAGACGCTTCCGTCGGATGCCAGATTGTTTACCCAGCCCAGACCGCCATGCAATGGAGCCAGCGTGACATTGTCAAAACTTCCGATGCCCACCTGGCTTAGCAGGACGAATCTGTCTCCAACGGTCAGATTAGGACCGGCATTGGTGACCACCAGATTGCCACCCAAGGACATGGCACCAGCCACAACCAACAAATCATTGGTGGCAGGGGTGCTTTTGTCGATTTCAAGAATTGTGGTGCCTTGAAGCGTGAGGTTGCCGCCGATGGTCAGCACGCCAATGGGCATGCCCGGTGCGAGTGTGCCGCCGGGTTGGATCGTAACAGTGCCGCTGATGGTGCCATTGCCGCCCAGAGTAGCGCCGCCCTGCACCGTTACGCCGCCGGTTCCGGTGCCGGAACCGGAGGTATTGTTCACGAGCAACATGCCACCGCTGATAGTGGTGCCGCCTTGGTAAAGATTTGCCGCAGTAAGTTCCATTGTACCAGGGCCAGTTTTCACCAGCGTGCCGAAATTACCATAGTCCCAATAGGAGTGGATCAGAACGGCGGGCACATACAGGTCAATGCCATTGGTGGCACCTGAAGCGACGTTGAAGGTGGTGCCGTTTGGGGCATCGAGAATCTGAATGCCATTTTCACTGCCATCACCATCCGTTCCTGTACAGGAGATAACGGAGGACAACGCGTTGCTCATTACGTTAACTGTGTTCCAGAGCGCCCAGTTTTGGCGTGCATAATTGTTCCCGCCTGTAGCGGAGAGCGTCCCGCCATTGAGCGTAAGCGAATTGATGGGGATGAACGTGGCGGTCTGTGCGACGGCACCTGGACCGACAAGCAGAGCCTGCTGCGGCGGGTCGCTCAAATTATCGCCGTGAAAAGGCTCGTAGGAATTGATTATCAAGGCGCCAGGGCCCATCGCCCAGATGGTGCCGTTGCCGCCGACATAGGTGGTTGGAGACCAAGTGTAAGTATCACTCCGGTTGAAGGCGATGGTGCCATAATTACCATAGTAGGCGTTGTCCACCAGATTGCCAGTGGTTCCTCCGTTGCCGATCTGCAACACGCCAGAACTGACGAAGGGACTAAGGGCAGGGACATTGCCAGCAAGAACGAGTGTGCCACCACCGGATTTCTCCGTAAATGCGCTGTTACCGCCAGTAAGTGTCCCGGTAAGAATCAAAGTGCCACCAGTATCCACACCGATTGTGCCTTGATTTGATTGGCTGCTGATGATGTTGCCGGAATAAGTTCGCGGATCACCACCGCCACCATGCAACGCTCCCTGGCCATCGCCTCCAAAACCATTTCCGCTCAACGTCAGGGGTTCGGCCGTTGGATAACTAGTGCCGACCAAATATATCGAACCACCCACTTTGACGACGGTGCCATCCGCAGTGCCGCCGAAGGCATTGGTGGATTGGGGATATATGACGACGTTGGATTCAATGGTAGTGACGCCGGAATAAGTGTTGCTGCCGAAGATGCCAAGAACGGAACCCAGGGTGGTGCTGACTGGATTGGTGAAATCCACGCCACTGCTTCCAGCGATGGGAATGTAAAATTGGCGATAACCGGAAGATGCCAAGACAGGGGTATTGGCGCCATTATTCAGGGTCAACACACTGCCGTTGGTGCTGACGAAATTTTCATAAAAGTAAGATAAGTTCGTTTCGCCGATGTCTAGTGAGCCTAGCGTGCGGTTGGAATCCAGGACGACGCTGCGTTCAGCGGTGATAGGAACCGCGCTAAAGTCGGCTGAATTGCCCACGCCATTGGCGATAATGCCGCCGACCCAGTTGGTGGCGGTGCTCCAGATGCCATCGGCATCCACGTTCCAAGTACTATTTTGTGCCAAACAGGAGGAAGGGTTGCTCCCTGCCAGCGCAACCATGGCAACGGCAAGCGTGATCTTAAAGGGATTCATGCATTTTGATATATTGTTGATGACGAGTTTTCTGCTCTGGTTACAAAAATGGGCTATGGGGAGACTTTCTCATCAAATGTTGCTTCAGAGAATAGACGTTTCGACGGAAGGCATGGACAATTCACCGGTGACATTTCTTTTTGCAAACTCATGGCAAGACCAGTCGATAGAAAGCGGCGGCATTGTTTGATTGGATTGGCATCACCCACTGGTTGGAAAATGTTGAACCCGGAATTATGTACCAATTGGCGGACAAACCCACATCAAGCGAATTTGTCTGGGTCTCCAATTGCCAGCCGGTGTGGTCGAGCGGCCAATTCAGAACGAGATTATTTCCGGAGAACTGGGCGCTGAGATTGATGGGCGTGGGATTAACCGCCTGGGCGACCGAAAGGTTTCCGTTGACCGAAAGGTTGTTGACCCAGCCCAATCCTCCGTGCAGCACTGGAAGTGAGATGCTGTTGAAAACGCCGTTTCCCGCTTTGCTGAAGAGTTTAAAATTGTCACCGGCGAGCAGTGTCGGCCCCAGGTTGGTAATAATGAGCGTTCCCCCAAAATTCAGGGAACCGGAAACGACGACGAGATCGTTTGAAGGAGAAAGTGAACGATTGATTTCCATCACGGTAGTCCCCTGAAGGGAAAGGCTGCCGACAGTTAGTTTGCCGATGGCTGCGCCAGGCGAGAATATTGAGCCCGGCTGCGCGGTGACGGCACCGCTGATGTAGCCTGTGCCACCGAGCATGGCACCACTTTGAATTATGACGCCGCCGGAACCGGTGCCGGAGCCAGTGGTGTTGTTGACCAATAGAACACCCGCACTAATAGTTGTGCCACCCTGGTAAAGGTTTGAACCGGAAAGAACCATTGTGCCCGGGCCAGTCTTGATCAGAGTCCCAAAATGTCCGAAATCGTAATACGAATGAGTGAGCGTGGCGGGAACCAAAAGATCGATGCCGTTGGTGGCCCCATGGGCAACATTAAACGTGGTCGAGTCCACAAGTTGGACAGCCGAAAATGGACCGGTGCTGTCCGAAGCTGTGCCATAGTTGGTGATTACCGCGGTAATCGGATTGGCGAGAACTGTCACTCCGCCCATCAACACCCAACTGGGAGAACCACCGCTATTGCCCGATGACGAGGACAATGTCCCACCATTGAGCGTAATCATGCCGATGGGGGTGAGTTGGACGGTTTCAGCCGTTGATTGCGGGCCGACGTAGAGCGATTGAGAAGGCGGCACGTTGAATGGGATGTAACTATTTAGCACCAACTTTCCCGTTCCCATTTGTTGAATCGTTCCCGAACCGCCCACGTAAGTCGTCGGTGACCACGTGTACGTATCGCTACGGTTGAAGGCCAGTGTCGCGTAGTTCACAACGTTTGCATAACCGGGTGGAAGGTTTCCGGTCGTGCCGCCATTTCCAATCTGCAAAACGCCGTTACTGATGACGGTGCCGTTTTGGTAATAGTTGCTCCCGGTGAGCACCATTTTGCCCGAGCCCGTTTTGATTAATTTTCCGAAATTCCCGTAATCATAATACGAATGGGTGAGAGTGGCCGGGACGAGGAGATCGATTCCATTGGTGGCGCCTTTGCCAACGTTGAAGGTTGTCGCATCGATTAATTGAACGGCAGCGAGTGGACCGGCCCAGTCGGAGCCGATGTCGGCGTTGGTAATCAAGGAGGTGACTGGATTGCTCAACACAGTGAGGCCACCGGTTAAAACCCAACTCGGATAAGCACCGCTGTTACCGGCAGAAGAAAAGAGAGTGCTGCCAGTCAGCGTAACGGGGCCGATGGGGACAAAACTGGCGGCTTCGGCAATCGATCCAGGGGATACGATCAAAGATTGGGTGGGATGGCTGCCAGCAGCGCCGAGCATATTGTCAGCTCCAAAAACCAGGTTGCCCGGGCCCAGTTGAAGAACTGTTCCGGTGCCTGCAGGAGAACCGTTGGTGTCTCTGAACCAATTGTTGAGGACAAAGGAATCGCTGTGGTTGAACGACAAAGTGGCATTGTTCAGCACAGGACCACTGCCGAGATTGCCTGTCGTTCCGCCGGCGCCCACTTGCAAAATGCCTGCGTTGATGACCGTCCCACCGGCGAAGTCATTCGCTACTCCGAGGGACAACTTGCCAGTGCCGCTCTTTATCAATTTACATGTCGCTCCCGAGATATCCCCTGCCCCAGTGATTGAATAATCCTTGGCAACATTGCTGACCGTGACGCTTGCGGGACTGACTGTCTGGATCAATGCGATAGTAACTATGGAGGAACCGGTGGCTGAATCATCGAACTGCACTGCATTTCCGTCGCCATAAACAATGTTATTTGCGGCGCTGTCCTTCCAGACGCCGGACGTGTTGGTATCCCAATTGTTGTTACCGGCAGCCCAGCGCAATGGGCCAGGCATTACAACAACGATGGCACTATTGGTCACGATGCCATTGCCGCCGGTCACTTGCACAGTGTAAGTTCCGGCATTGGTCAGGCTGGCGGATGGGAAGCTCACGGTATTGGCAGTCTGTCCGTTAAGAATGTTGCCGTCCTTTCGCCACACATAGGTGAACGGAGGCGTGCCCGACGCAATCGTGGTCAACGTGATAGAGGAACCCGGCATGACCGTTTGACTGATCGGTCCGCTGCTTATGGTGGGACCGGAACCCAATCTGAATAGCTTTGCCTGATTAGCCCCCAAACTGACCGTCCAGGTGGTTCCGCTTACGGAAGAGACAGCGCCGCTCCAAAGGTCGACGGCGGTGTAAGTCCCGGAAATTCCCAGCCTTGCCAGATTAAGATTTTTGTTCGCGGTGGATGAGCCGTAATTAAAGACTGCCACGTACCAGGTCGAGCCGTCCCGTCGCAAAAAGGTGTCTGCAGCGCTGGTTCCCGTGTTGCCCTCCACGGCGCGAAAACTAATGCCCGCGCGGGCGACCTCGTTTATTGCCGCGTTGGTCAGGCAGGTTCGAGCCAGGGATTGTCCCGTGCCGGAGGTCAAATCATCGCCGTTGATGAACACCGTGCCGGATATCACGCAACTCAGCAGGCGGCTCTGGTTCTGGTTTGCGGTCATTCCGGCAAATTTCATATTGTCCGGATCGTTAAATTGATACAGCCGGCCGTTGAGCCACCAACCATACGTGAGAGCCTGCAGTTCGAAGGCGCTGTCGGTGGCGGTGTCACAAGTGATTCTCCTGGCGTGGGCGTATTGATAAGGGAAGATCGGCGCGATGGATTCGCTGAGGAACATCCTACCGTTGTTCTGCTGCGTGATGTACCGCATGCCCTGGTTGTAAGCCTGGAGTCCGGTAGTGATATTCGGATCGTAGTGAACGCCTTCCAAGGCACCATGTGTCAGAAAATCCAGTTTGACGTATTCAAATCCAAATCCTTTGAAACGGCTGAAGTAGTAGCTGATGGCTTGCTTGACGCCGGGATGCGTGGGGTCCAAAACAAGGCCTGAATCCAATGATTGAACATGGCCGGCATCATCCCGCAACAATGCTTCGCTCCATTTATATCCGCTATCCACGATGAAATTGTTGAAGCTGTTCGACTCGGTATCCCAATAAACAAAAGGCGTGTAATAAACTCCGGCTTTCTGGCCGTTGCCGTGGCAGTGGTTCACGAAGTTCTGTAGTTGTACGTCGGTGAAACCGCCGTTCGCATCAAGATTGATGTAGACCACGCCGGCGTCATTGAAGTTATTGCTTTGCAGATTGGTTTTGATGAAATCCGACACGACCATGGAATTTGAATAGACGTTCACGTTGGTCAGTCCGGCATAGGGGTACCAGGTATTCCAACCGAACGGGACCCCGCCATTCCACGCCAGCCTGGGCGCCATCGATGCGTTGGCGTTCGCGTAATCCTCCATCGTTGTCCGCCAGTCGCTGCCGAAGCCGACGAATACCGTTGGTGAAGAGATCGTATTTCCAGTGACGAGGCCGTGCGCCATGGTATCGCGCGTGTCCGAAGACGTCACACCGCCGTACACATTCAGAACGTTGAGCTTGTTGTTCGAGCCCTGGAAATACACGCCAGTTTTCCAGGTGTCGTGAGTGACGGAGCCTACCACGAGGCCATTACGGCTGGTGTTGTCGTAAAAAGCGGAAACTTCGTAACTGCTGCTGGTATTGTTGATGGGCATCGCATTGTAAACAAAGGAAAAGGAGTCGTTATCGAATGGGACGATTAATGCACGATCGTCCGCGTAGGCTCCAATATCCACACCTCCCGCGATGTCCATAACGACCGGCCCCATCCAGCGCGATTGCAAACCGTTTCCCATCATGTCCAGGCGGGTCAAGAAGCTGTCATCCTGGTCCAGGATGAAAAGCTGTTTCATCATTGGAAGATTGTTACCGGTCAGGACGATATCCACCTCGTTATTCGTCACCGTCCAGACACGGTTGCTGTAATCCGTGCCGGTGATGTAGGTGTCGAGGCCAACACCGCCGTAGAAGCCCGAGATTTTGAGGCTGTTATGCCAGTAAAAATTTGCCCGGCCAGTGCTCAGGTCATATTCGAGACGGACGTTGGCGTTCGTCATTTTCAGAATGTTGCCCACCTGAACCGGGGGCAGCAGTGGCCCTGCGGAAGTCGTGAAGGGGTCGGCGAGCAGGCAGCCGACAGCGAAAAAAGAGGCAAAGAATATGCGCATGGTGAAAAGGCGAAGCACAATTCAAATGAGAAGCTTCAGGAGAACTTGTCACCAGTAAGCATTGGTGGGGCTGGGGATGGTCGGATGATTTGTCGGAAAGAGAAAATTGGAGGCATGTCCGTCACCGAACAATGTGGGGAAAATGGAACGGCCCTGGTCATTATGCCAGGCGCTGGATGCATTGTTGATGTTGCGCGCATACCAGGGGAAGTCACCGAGGATGAGTTTCGTTGTTGGAGCAATGGCGATTTCTGAGGATTTAATTGGACCCTCATTTCCCGTTTGAGGCCAGGGCCAGTTGGAGGCACCACCGACGTGACGAACCCCGACGTTAGTGTCGTCGAACCAGAAGGCCATGTAATAACTGATGCCATAGGCGTCCCAGCAGGATTTGACGGTCGGGTAGTCGGCGTCTCCTTTGTCGGCCGGGCAGCGAAAAATGTTGATGCCATTGGCGACGTATTTATTCAGAGGCCGGTTGGTTTGATCAACATTGCCACCGTTCGGTATCACCGCTATGTAGCCCGGATCGGTGGGCTGCAAGGTGGAAGTCTGTCCACCGTAGGCGACCCAGGTGGGCCAGACAGGGTAAAAATCAGCATTTTCATCAGCATATATGAACAGGGCGATGCCCTGTTGGCGCACATTGTTGAAGCAAGAGGTGCGTTGGGCGTTTTTTTTTGCCCTGGCCAAGGCGGGCAGGAGGAGACCGGCCAATATGGCGATGATGGCGATCACCACCAGCAATTCGATCAGTGTGAAGGCTTTGTCCGGGGGTCTGGAAGATTTCGCCTCCCTGGCCATGCAGTTTTGCACTTTCATAAATATCGTCGATTCTATTTCGAGCGCGCCTTCCACCGCAAACCGTTTGTTCGGTTCATGCAGGGTTAATGCGTGAATTTGCCGTTTCATAACGTGCTCTAGATGTGTGGACTTGTTTTGAGTGTCCCACACAGCCGTTGGGAATGGAATGGACGTTTAAGCGGACGATATGGACAATTAGCCTGAACCTCAGGCGGGAGGGCGCGACTTGAAAAATGGAGTCCGCGCGGTCAAGGCTGGAAGGCTTCAGCTGGCGTAGCGGCGACGGTGCTCGGAGGGAGAATGATTGTGAACCTTGCGAAAAGCACGGGAGAAATAAAATTGATCTGAGAAGCCAAGCTGGTCACCTATCTCCTTGATGGACAGTTCAGTAGCGTTGAGCAATTGAACCGCCCGCTGCATGCGCAAGTGATTCAGGTAACTGAGCGGGGCATAACCCGTCACGCGCCGGAATGAGGTGCTGTAATGGGACCGCGACAGGTTTACAAGCGCGGCGAGCGTGACGATGTTGAGAGGCTCTCGAAGATGGCCTTTCATGAACTCAATGCTGTTGGCCATGCGTTCGCGCACGCTGGTTTCGCCGTATCCGAATTCGTCCTTGTGGCGGAGAATCAAGCCCATCAGATGCGTCAATGAGTGCGCGGCATAGATCAGGTGTGTAGGGGTAAAGCCGTGTTCCAGGGACTCCAGGACCTCCTCAAACAAAGAGAACAACTGAACATCCCCGCCGAGTGGCACGACGGGTTTTTCCTCGGTCACGCCGAGCTTGTCCAAATAGACCGACACATTGGAGCCGACCGCATGGAACCAATGGATGGTCCAAGGGGAGTTTTTATCAGCGCCATAGACGTGCGGCGTAAAAGCGTTGATGACCAGCAATTGATTTTTGGAGATCTGGTGCTTTCGTCCGGCGATTTCGCACCAACCGTTTCCTTTGGCGCAGTAGATGAAGATGACCTCGGGACAACCCTTCCGCCGTACGCAGACATGGCCTTTGGCCGTGGGATAATAGCCCGCGTCCGTCGGCAGCAAATGCTGAAGGAGCGGGTTCTTTATGGAGGCGGCCAGGATGGGGCGCGGGACCACCACCAGGCGCTGCCCCACAAATCCCTCCGGCTTCTCGCGTGTTTTCATTGAATGGATGATAATGGATATATAGCCAAACTGAATTCAAGCCCATACCATTTCCTTGATTACTGATTTTGTCGAATGGAGAAAGAAGACAAGCTGGAATGCTAATTTTTCTGCGCAAGACACTTTTTTGATTCAGAGGATTGCTTTGTTACGGAACAGGCCAAGACCATTTGCCGGAATAAAGATTAAAGAGCCAACGCTCTCTTTGATGGAGAAATTCAGGCATTTGGGATGAATTGTCAGAAGCCTTCAGGAGAATGGGTTCCAAAAAGCACGCAACGGTCTGCCACCATGCCGTCCAATTCGAGAAGACTTAGATTCAGATTTTGGAACCTGCGAATGTCACGCCGCTACGGCGCCGGTCTGAGGTTAGACAAGTGTTGCTCCTACAACACGCAATTCTGTCGGGTAATTGCGCTCTCGCCAGGCATCGATTCCTCCCAACAAGGGACGGACGCGCAAAACGCCTTTGCGATGCAGCCGCAGCGCGACTCGCGCGCTGCTTACCTCGTTGGGACAGGAGCAATACAGAATGACGTCACGGTCGCGGGGGATCTCCTGCTGACGACGTTCCACCTCCTCCATCGTCATGTGGAGGGCGCCTCGAATTAACGATGGATCCTCTGCCAGTGCCGCATGAGACCGCAAATCCAGGATCATGAGGTTCTCGCCCGCTTCCAATTTTTGATACAGTTCATCTACGGTAACTCGCGCCATCCGCAATTCACGCAACACGCGATACCTCTGGAAATACTTGTAACCGATGTAAAGAGTGCCCAATCCAACGATCAAACCCAACGCACCGCTTCCGAGGCTGCCGATTGCCGCCATGACCTGTTCCAACTGACGGCCGAACAAGGCTCCCACAATCGTGAAGCTTCCGACGTAAAGAAGGGAACCCACTCCATCGAAGAGAAGAAATCGTGGGATGCTGACGCCAGAACTGCCCGCGAGCGGGGGCGCCAAAGTGCTTAAGCCCGGAATGAATTTTGCGGCAACCAAGCCTCGCATCCCGTAGCGTGCGAACACATCCTGCGTCCGGCGAACGCACGAGTCCGGCTCCAGCGAGATGCGGCACAAGAGCCCTAATACGCGGTGACCGCGACGACGCCCCAGATAAAACCAGATCGAGTCCGCAATCATACAGGCCATGAAGGTCACGCTGACCGCCAGCCATGCATTCAACCTTCCACCTGCGATCAGAGCGCCCGCCGTCAACAGCCACGGTGCGGCGGGCAACGGAAGGCCGGCCTGCTCCACAAAAACGACCAGAAATAAAACACTCCCGCCGTGGCTCAGAAGAAACCGTGTGATCTCATTCATTCCCAGCTCCCTCCCGCCGTGGCCGTGTCGTTGAAATTAACAATTCCATGCTGCCGTATTTACCATCCCGCAAGGCAGTTTGCGCTATTTATTGTTCTCTGCACTAGTGGCATGCGTCGACTTGGAATCAAGCCCATGACGCGTTTTTGACGCCGTTTGGATTTCTGCCAGGCCATCAAGAGCCTCCAAAATGGCCCGTTGCACCACTGGCTGTGAAAGGTTGCCCATATGGCCGCCCCGCTCAAAGAGTGTCGCGCGTGCTGGTCCGAATGTGGCCTCGATCCAATTAAGATCCTCAGCCGCCAGGATAAAATCGTTCCGGTTTGCGATGACCTGGATATTATGGTTGTCCTGTAGTTCGGCGGAATAGGTGCGCAGATCCGTGCCCTTGTCCATTGTCTCGGGATTCGCGATATCGATGCCTCTGGCCTGGTCATAAGGGCTCGCAAACTTATCGATATAATCCCACAAGGAGTACTGCATGATTTCCTCGTAAGCAGCGCGCCGCCTTGATTTTTTGAGCGGATGTTTCAACACGCCTTGATTGTGGCGCAATTGGCTGCTGAAAATCATGTCCCGCAGCGTCAAACGGAAACCCAGGCCGATCAGGAACCTGCTTTCGATGTCATTGAATGGCAGGACGGACCCTGGCGCCGGGGGGCGTGCGCCCAAGGCCGCCACCTTGAGCAGCGTGTTTTCAATGTTGGAGGTTCGCTCTCCGGCGGGCCAGGCCAATGGCGCCTGGTAAAATTGGTCCACATTGGTGACACAGTACTGCAAACGAACCGGGGCATCGATGGCGACGTAACGGTCAAATTTGAGCAATGGAGTGTCATTGGTGGCTGCTGTCGCCGCCAGGAACAACGTCTGGAATGCTCCCATGGAGTAACCCATCAGAGCCCTTGCGCCCAGGCGATGCGGATACAATTCCTCCAAACGGCGGTCGATCTGAGTCAGTGCGACGTGCACGTCGCGCACGCCGACGGGTGGATAGGATGGAAGGTCGGTGCTCGAGGCGTGCTCCATGAATTCGGGATGGAACGTGCTGCTGATGCAGACGGGGGAGAAACCGTTCTGGTAGAGAAGTTCGGCCAGCGCCAGCTCATTCCCGGCCAGGCGATGGGCGCCAAAACCAGGCACCAGATACACGACCGGCGCATGGCCTGGTTGCAGCCAGAAGGTGAAGTCCAATTTCTTCCCGGTGGCGGGGATTAATACCGATCGTGTTTTGCCCAGGGCTGGAAATTCGGCGTTTGTATAAGTGAAAAAGATGGATTGCAGTGTTTCCAGCGCCGCTTCGTCTTTGCTTCCATCCACACGCCAGTCAACCCGCCGGTTTTCGTGCCCAAAGCTCCAGGCGTATTGCAGGATCGAATATGAATCCGCCTCGGCCTGGCTGAAGCGCACGGCCCCCTCCACGGTGTCACCGAAGTTATTGGCCGCGACCCCGGAACCGATGTAGCTATAGGGGGCAAAGTAGGTCAGCGGGTTGGCGGCCATGTCCCCGACCAGGCCGGTGGCGTCCCGCCCGTCGCTCGGTCCGAAAACCGGCAGCATCAGATAACACCCCGGCTGCCAGCCCCATTTCCTGAAGGTCTGGCCAAAATCCGCGTCGTTTTTGGGCACGCCCCAGTGCGTGGCCACATCGAAGAACCCGCCCAGGCCCAACACTGTGTTACACAAACAGCGTTCCGTTTCCTGACCCATCCCCGCCCAGTTTCCTTGCAACATGTTATTCGCGAGTCGTCCCGGATAGGTCAGGTTTTTGCCCATATTCCCAATCCCCGTGCGCACGGGCTTGGCCACCACGCGCCGATACACCTTGGAGGTCGGCCTCACCAACGACGTCATAAAACCCGTGTTGAACCCCCAAATGGCGCGATTAAAAGGCTCGATGGGATCGTTGAACCCGGAAGGAAGGACGATGGAATCTCCGGCAAGGCTGGGTGGAACCGTTTGTGGCAGCGCGTTGGTTGTTGGCGGCGCGATCGGCTGCCCCAGTGCGATTTCAATCATCAGGCAGCCCACAGCGGTAATCCACGGCAGTCTGGTTCGGAGTCTCCTGTGCGATTTGTAATGTGCTGGTTCCATGGGTTTGGAGTGATGGCTTTGGTCAGGTTGAGGGTGATTTGTCATTCCACCTGCCGCCCGGCACGATGGAGAAGGTCTGATGAGGCGGTCTGATTGGTGGATTGTTGGGGCAAATACGAAGTATGCTTACGGCTTCCAGTGAATAGAATTTTGAGACCGTTGAACCAAACATCTTTTTCCCAATGAACAGGAACCCGTAGCCGCCCGGCTACTTTCGCGTGGATGCATCACTCGAAGTGCGCTGAGCGTTCCCCGCTTGTGTCGCCGTGGGTAAAGCGCCGAGCTGTTGCATAAGGGAGAAAAGATTTGCCACACCCCAGTGTTCCGTGATTTTGCCGTTATGCACCCGCATGACATCCACGGTTTCAAAGTGGATTTTTCGACCGGTCGGCGCCACGCCCAGGAATGGTCCCTCGTGCGTTCCATGATACGTCTTGTAAGTCGTCACCAACTCCCCGTCGCTGGCTTGCCAATGAATGTCTGCATGGAAATCGGGAAATGCAGCGCGAAGCCTGCGGTACAGAGTACGGACGCTATCTTTGTCGGTGCCGGAATTGGGTTGGGGCGTATGATCCAGGAAATCATCAGCGAAGAGTTGCTCGAAGACGTCAAAGTTTCCCCTGCCCTGAACCTCTTCCGTGTTCCTGCGGACGACGGCTTTTACAGCATCGCTGGAAACACTACTATTTTCGGCTGTTGAATTATCTTGCTTACTCATTGTTCACATTCCGTCAAAATTGGTTGGTTGTCATATCTTAGCTGTTCCATTGGCACGAAGCCTTGCGTAACTGGTCACTACGAATCATGGGAGGATTACTGGTGAGCTTGAGCGACGACGTGCGGCAATACGGCAATATCTTCATGAACCTCGTCCTCGACCTTAAGGACTGAAGGTGGGCCATACTGATAAAAGCGGACGACGATGGACATAATTATTTCCGAATATTGGCGGGGTAGTGGTCGTGTTAGTCTGGCATCGTGTGGCGCATGGATCAGATCACCGAGAGCAGTCCGCCATCGACGAAAAGCGCAATGCCGGTAACATAGCTCGATAGGTCAGACCCAAGCCAAACAACGGCATCACCAATTTCAGAAGGTTTACCGAGTCTGCGCAACGGAGTGCGCTTCCTAAATTCTTCAGCCGCCTCTGCAATTCCCGGCGTTGTGCGCAGCAAATGGGTGTCAATCGTGCCTGGGCAAACCGAGTTGACCCGAATGCCATCCGGACCAAGTGCATCGGCGAGGGCCTTGGCCATGAGCACAACACCGCCTTTGCTGGTCGAATAAGCGACAGTCATGCCCGCGCCCGATATCCCGCCCATGCTTCCCATCAGCACGATACTGCCGGATTTTGCCCGCGCCTTCATCTGACGCGCAGCTGCTTGTGCACCAAATAGCACGCCATCAAGATTGACTGCCATAAGGCGGCGGTAATCTTCTTCGGCCACGTCGGCACCATCGGATCGTAATGTGATGCCGGCATTGCATACCATCACGTCCACGCCGCCAAATTCGGCGGCCGATTCGACTAGCGCATCCACTTCAGAGCGTTGACTCACGTTAGTGCGGAAAAATCGTGTGGGGACACCAAGCGATTGGATCTCACGGGTCGTTGGTTCACCGCCTTCTCGCGGCGCCTCGGCGATGTCGGAAACAATCACCGCTTTCGCTCCATGCCGTGCCGCCGCAATTGCGATGGCCCGGCCAATGCCGCTCGATGCGCCGGTGACAATCATCACCTTACCTTTTAGAAGTTCACTCATATTATGTCCTCTTTCCTGGAGGTTTGCCCATCACTCAAATTCAAAGCCACCAATCGTCATGCCGCCGTCGACGACGATCATTTGCCCCATAACGTAACTCGCTTCGCTCGAGCACAACCAAACAGCCGCAGCAGCAACTTCACTGGGCTGGCCCCCTCGCTTGGCGGGAATAGCCGAAAGCCCATGCTTGGCAAATGCAGGATTCTGGGCACTTTCTGCGCGTACCATTGGTGTATCGGTCCACCCGGGAACAAGCGCATTGACGCGAACTTTGTGAGCGGCGTTTTCCATTGCAGCAACACGAGTGAGGCCAAGAACAGCATGCTTGGAGGCGGCGTAAGCACACATGCCACCTGGTCCAGTTATGGCGGCAACAGAAGCGGTGTTGCAAATGGCGCCACCGCCGCCACGTTTCAAGAGCGGCAACTCATACTTCATACATAGAAACACACTCTTCAAATTGACCCGAAGAACCTTGTCGAAGTCGTCCATCGGATACTCCTCAATTCGGTGGGCTCCGCCAGTGATGCCGGCGTTATTAAACGCGACGTCCAGTCGTCCAGCTTCTTTGTCGATTCGTGAAAGGAGGGATGAGACTTCTTCTTCGACTGAAACGTCAGTGTGTGCGATTTGGACTTTGCCTGAGGCTTTGGTTATCAGACTTTGAGTTTCGGCAAGGCCCCGATCGTTAATGTCAGCGCAGTATACCAGAGCGCCCCGGGCGGCAAATGACCTTGCCGCCTCCCGACCTATGCCGGAGCCGGCCCCGGTAACTAAGACAACTTTATCGCGGAAATCATTGGGTACGGTGGATGTGCTACTCATATTGGGTACTTACTCTGTATGTTACTTTGCGAAAACATCCAATTGATGGAAACCAGTCATCCAATCCTCAGTGTGCCAGGTTCGGATAATCTTTCCGTCCTTGAATTCATGGATGTCAATGGCCTGGATGACCAGTTTCCGACTTTTGGAAGGAAAGCCCATAAATGACGCTTTCTGTGTCCCCGAAATTTCGGAACGAACGACAACCTTGTTTCCTTCCTGGAGAACATCCTGAATCGTAACCTTCAGGTCAGGAAAAGTCTTTGTGAGCTCGACTAAAATTTGTTTTGCACCTGCTGGCCCGGAGGGCTGACCGGGCGCGGGTGGAATATCAACCCAGTTCTCGCTGAGGATCTTGTCAAGGAGGGTCGAGTCGTTTTTGTTGAACGCCTCATACCAAATGGTGACGTCTTTTTTGTAAGTTTTCATTTTCTCGGCATGGATGGGCGAACAGAACATTAAAGCCAGTAGAAGCGGCAGAAAGTGTTTCATGTGCGATTACTCCGCTCGATCATTTCGGTCAGAGCGAGCGCGCATTCGCCTTGGAAACACCGTTCGCCTCAGAACACCTTTATGTTCACCGCGAATTGAGCAGCTGCTGCTCCCACACAAAAGTGGTGCCGACGACGCCTGCATGTTCCACGAGCATTTGAGCCAAGGCGGGCGCGGTGTCGGTACGAGCCCAGTCGCGCTGGAGTTCTGACCCGAAGACCATCCAGGTGATCGGAACGGCGCCAGCTTGAACCATCCGCTGAATTGCCATCTCGTGCGCCTCTACGCTCACACCGCCGGAAGCATCGGTGACGATATAAACCTCATAGCCTTCACCGAGAGCCTGAATGGCTGGCATCGCGAGGCATATTTCGGTCCAGAGCGCCGCCATGACGATTTTCTTGCGGCCGGTCTTCCTGACCCAATCCACGATGCGCGGGTCTTCCCAGGTATTGATGAACGTACGGTCGATCGGCTTTTGGTCAGGAAATACATCCTGAAGGGGTTTTAGCAGGTAGCCACCCTGCCGTTCGAGGACTGTCGTAAAGAGCGTTGGCACACCGAAGACCTTCGCGGATTTGGCGAGCCCTACGACATTGTTGATCATCGTCTGAGTATCGTGGCTGCGGAGGCCAGCAACCTGGAATGGCTGGTGGTCGATGAGTATTAAAGCGCAGTTGCCCGGCGTGAGCAGTGCTTCGAGGCCGACTTTTGCAGCACGTGAGTGATTCAATGTTGCGTCAGCTGTTCGGTTAATGTTGGTGTTCATTATTTGTCTTTTCTATTGGTTGCTGTCTGGTACGAGTTTCAGATGTGAAAGATTACCTGTTCTTTGCGGAAGCGAACTTTTGGGAGGGCAGCGAACGTGTCCTTTTCAGAGCGGAAGCCGAGTGTGCAAATTGCCACAGCACTTAGTCCTTTACTTTCAAGACCAAGGATTGAGTCGTACTGAGCGGGCACAAAACCCTCCATGGGACAGGCGTCAATTCCCAGCAGTGCGGCACTGGTGAGGAGGTTGCCTAGTGCGATGGCAACTTGTCGTCCAGCCCATGCCTTGAGCGCAGGCCGATCCATCGCGTTCACAATTCCACCAACGAGCATGTCGCGAAACGGGGCCAGCGCTTCAACGGTTTGGCCTTGGACTTCAGCAGTCCGCTTGATATGCGCATCGACATCCGCTGCGCTGAAGTTCTGCTTGGCGGCAAAAACCACGAGGTGAGATGCTTCCTTAACCTTGGTTTGACCATAAGAGGCGGATACAAGCTTTTCCCTGATTGCAGGATCATCGACCACGATAAACGCCCAGGGCTGCAACCCCCCGCTTGACGGAGTAAGCACCAGCGCGTCCTCAAGCGTAGTCCAAACCTCGGGGCTGATTTTGCGAGCGGAATCAAACTGCTTCACTGCGTAGCGCCAATTAAGTTGTCCGAGAAGTTGTCTGGGCGAAATATTCGTATTCATGATGTTTTTAGATTATTCAGAGAAGAGTTGTTCGGGTAACGCTGATTGGTGATTGCGGTGATGCATGTTTTGCATCACTGTTCCGTTTATGATTTTGCAAATTCGCGCGTTCCTTTGCGTGATCGAGGAAGGCAGTCTGCATCGTGCCGCCACGCGTTTGAGTCTGTCGCAATCCGCACTTTCGCGGCAAATGCAGGCTCTTGAACACGAAGTTGGCGGAAAACTTTTGGAGCGTAGTTCCACTGGAGTGCAACCAACCACCGGGGGCCACGCTCTGGCGGCGCGGATGGGGCCATGTCTTGCGAGCTACGATGCCGCCATGCTGGAGGTCCGTCGAATTGTGTGCGGCGCTAGTAAGCGGCTGCGTATCGGCTACGTCGGCTCTGCCGCGCTTGATTATCTCAACCCCGCCCTTACCGAACTGCGCCAGGCCTATCCGGCTGTGAAGTTGCAGTTGCACGATCTTTCGCCCGGTGAACAAATATCTGCTTTGCGCCATGGCAAGATCGACGTGGGGCTGATGGACCAGGCTGGTGACCTCCTCGCACTTGATTTTTCCACCCGTCGGGTGGCTACTGTTCCAAGTCTTGTTTTCCTGCCAGCGGACCATTCTCTTGCTTCTCGAAAACGAGTGCGACTGGCCGAATTGAAAGGTGAGGCATTCGTAAGTGGGCTCGAATGCGACATGCCCGGATATAATCGCCGGGTTGCCCAGCTTTGCCGAAAACTCGGGAAATTCAGGGTAAAGTTTATTGGCCAGCCTCAAAGCCTTGCCGAAGGGCTCGAGCTTGTAGCTAACGACCACGCGGTCTTGCTCCTGCCAGGTTTCGTGCGCCATCGAGCCGGCCCCGGTGTGTCCTTGATCCCGATTGCTGACGAAACAGCAACCTGGAACTTGGATGTCGTCTGGCAGCGCGGGAAAGTTGTAGAGCCGTTGAGCGCTCTGCTCAACGCTCTTTCCTCGTCTGCAGGGAAACAAAGCCATAAACGAAAGGCGAATTTGGTGTAGCATGAAACTCCCTCATGCGCTGCGAACATTCTCTTCAAGTCGCCGTGATTCCCTAGGCGCCAGCAGCATTGCCGAAAAAGCCCCTCGGCTCGTCCATAGCAAAAATAGTGACAGCAACGCGACCAGTGATGGCATCGGAATCAGTCCAGCGCCCTTGACGAGGAAAATGTGGAAGCAAAGTATATTGACGACGATTGGACCTAGCGTTAGCAGGCCAAGTGCTCTTGTGCGTGGGATTGCGACGAGAACCCCACCTGCAATTTCGAGCAATTTCACGAATGCAAAGTAGCCAGTTGGTATCATGGCACCCAGGAAATGCCCAGGCGGCGAATCTGCGGGCGGGGCTGGCATGGGAAAAAAGTGAAAGAAGTAGTTGAACGCGACGACATTGAAAACTAGTCCGAGCAGAATTCCAGCGATGTTAGAGGCGAGTTTCATGAATATTGTCTTTAGGGATTCAGCAGTTGTATCAAGTCGATTCCCGTTGTCGGATAGTTTTGATTTTCATCTCGATTCTTATCATCATTAAGTAATGCGAGATTTCGGAAAAGAAAGGCTAACCGAATTTGAAAAACTTACCGTCATGTAGTCATTCTGGCTAAAGTGATCCTCCTCACTGTAGCTCTACCGGAATTCGCCTCCCGCCGCTGCTTGCTGATAGGACACCTCATCCACAAAATGAAGATTCGCAGTCCGCAGAAGAGTCAGTGCGATGCTCGGCAGAACTCTGCATGCCCAATCTGCGAGATGGCCAGTTCTTCGGGAAACGATGAAGAAAGGTGAAGCAGTTCAGATTCAGAATTGACTGGCGACAGACTAGGAACCTTTGATCTCTTGGAAAAGCCACGCACGCGCGAACGTCCAGTAATTCTTTGCCGTGGCGACAGAAATGCCAAGAAGCTGAGCCGCTTCCTCATTTGTCAGGCCGCCAAAATAGCGCAACTTGACCAACTCGGCCTGTACGGGATACCTCCTGGCAAGTTTGTCCAATGCCTCGTGCATGGCCAGTACTTGATCGTCCTCATCAGGAGCTGCCAGATCGTACCCATCGATGTCCACCCGCTCTAGTCCGCTGCCGTGACGCCGGGTGAGTTTGCGGCGAGCACGGTCTATGAGGATGCGGCGCATCGCTTCGGCGGCAGCGGAAAAGAAGTGAGCACGATTTTCAAATCTCGGCACTTTGCCATCAGCCAATCGCAACCATGCTTCGTGTACGAGCGCAGTCGGTTGGAGCGTCTGGCCGGGTGCTTCTCGGGACATCCTGTAGGTCGCGAGTCGCCGCAATTCATCGTAAACGAGTGAGAGCAACTGTTCTGCGGATTTGGCATCGTCTCCTATGAAAGCTAACAGTTGTGTGACATCGCTCATGTTTCCTGAGATACAGCGTTTCATCGCAGAATTTATCAGTGAGATTTCTCAGAGGCCATTCTTTTCTTCAGATTCATCAAACGTAGATTCCGCGTCGAGGCTGACGTGACGGATCAGCTCCTGGCAGATACATCCTGATCAAAGTCCGTTCGATCTTCCTTCATGCCTGGAGTTTATTTTTTGTATGGGTTGCTTTCCGAGGCAGGTTTACCTTCGATGAGCGCAGTGGCTTCGTCGATCAACGCCTGGGTGATGATCCAGTCACGCCAATCGACACCAAAATCATCGCTATCGACCTGGGGCAAATTGTTTTTAACAAAGTCCTTGCCCATCACTAACACGGCACGGGCATTGTCCTTTTGGTTCAGCCGGTAATGGGCCATCGCCAGAACGGGATAAGCCTCGGCCTGAGCGAACACAATACGTCCTTCCAAGGCCTTTTGCGCCCACTCTCTGGCTGCGGTAAAACGCCCTTGTCGATATTCTGCCAGCGCTTTGCAAGTTTGGAAAAAGGGAATCGCAACCAGTTCGCTGCCGTTCGTGACGGCAGTATCAGCCAGGTTGCCAACCAGCTGAAAATTCACTTCCGACAATGGAAGCATGAGACAATCTTTGGCCATGCGGTCAGCAGCGCAAGCATCGGTTGTGCCTGCAAATTGACTCATCATTCTTTGGCAAAGCCGTTGATAGAGGACGAGGTCTCTGGAAGCGACCAGCAGCGGCGCCAAAGTGTGGTAAGCCAGATTATTTGTTGGTTGATACTCAAGGACGATGCTTGCATCTACAGCGGCCTCTTTCCACCGGCCCTGCCTCGCAAAGAGTTCGACCCGCGCATTCAATAAAGTGACGCTTCGAGGATTGCCAACTAATGCCGGGGTAAGAAACATGGTTAAACTTTGCTCAGCTTCGCCAAATTTTTTCTGGCTCAGAAGTAAGGAGAGAAGTTTGTTGACTGAATCAGCTACGAGCTGATGCACGTCACCCAAGAGTTTACGTCTAATTTTGAGAGCTCGGCGATACATTGTCTCAGCCTCAGTCAACTTGCCTTGGGCTTGGAGCACGTTTGCCAAAGCATCGAGCGATTCAGCCACATCCAGGTGTTCCTCGCCCAAACTTTTGACTCGCATATCCAGCATTTGCCTATACACGGTTTCAGCTTCCGCCAACTTGCCGGCGACTTCGAGCAATTCGGCCAAATGTCGGAAAAATGTGAGCCGTTGTGGACTTTCATCGCTCAGGAACTTGCCTTGTATTGAAAGTGCTTCGCGCAGGTTGATTTCAGCCTCAGCCAACTTCCCTCGCTGCTGGAGAATCAATCCAAGGCTTTCAAGACTAACCGCCACAGCCGGATGTTCGTCGCCGTAAAGCCTGCGTTGCATCGCCAGCACCTGGCGATGTCCCATTTCTGCCTCCTCTTGCTTGCCTTGGCCGCATAGCATGATGTTCAAGTTGAGGAGCGTCGTAGCAATCATTGGATGCTCATCACCGACGAATTTGCGTTGCATTGCCAAAACCTCGCGCTCCATGGATTCAGCTTGGGCAAACTCACCTCTTTCCGCCACCAAGGCTGCCAGCTTGTGCAGAGAATCAGCAACCTCCAGATTGTCGTTACCCAACACCTTCCGACGCATCTCCAATGCCTCCACATTGAGCCTTACTGCCTCGGACTGATTCCCTTTGCGCCGGAGCACCTCGGACAAACCTTGGAGGGAGGTGGCAACGTCAGGGTGCTCATTGCCAAATATTCTTTGCCGGATGGCTAATGCCTCCCGAAATGCACTTTCCGCCTCGTCCCGTCTGCCTTCTTCCAGCAACACGCGCGCTAGATTGTTCAGCGATGCAGCTACTTCCTTATTCTCGGTGCCAAAAAGTCGGTTGTAGTTGGCCAGCGCCGCACGATGCATGGTTTCTGCCTTATCATACAGCGCGAGCTCATGATAGACGCTGCCAATCATGCTTCGCAGCTCCGCTTCGACGGCCGGCTGGTTGGTCAATTCTTTGCCGACACGCTCAGCAGCCTTATCAAGAATCTCCTTCAACATTGCGGTGTCTCGACCACGTGCGACTGACGGACCCACTCCTTGCAGCATGTCCTCCATGAACTGGGTCACTTGTCGGCTTTTGGCTGCCTCACTTAAAGCATACTTTTTATCCGCCTCCGCTTGCGAGCGAGCGCTATCTGCCTCCAGACGCGTCCGATTTTCCTTGGCTAACAGCCAGGTCGTGATGCCTAAACCCGCGACCAGCAAAACGGCGATAATGCCGAGCCCGCCGAATAATAGTTTGTTCCGGAGAAATAACTTTTGAAACTTGTAGAGAGCATTGGGGGGTCTGGCAGCAACCGCCTCGCCCACCACGTAATGCTGGATGTCTTGTGCCATCCCACTGGCAGTCTGGTAGCGGCGCGCTCGATCTTTCTCCAGCGCCTTCATCACGATCCAGTCGAGATCACCTGTTAGGGCACGAACTAGCTTGGGTGGCTCGGCACGCCTACATTGAGCTATCGTAGTCAAGTCTTGCCCCGCCATTGTGCTTAATCGCGTTGAAGGCCGCACTGGCTCCTGCTCGCGAATTACACGTCGAATCTCATCGAGCCCTGCCTTCAGAAGCTCGTGAGCATCAAATGGCGTCTTGCTGGTCAGCAGTTCGTAAAGTAGAACCCCCAAGCTGTAGATATCCGTTCGAGTGTCCACGTCCACACTGGTCAGCGCCGCTTGCTCCGGACTCATGTATGCGGGCGTTCCAATCAGCATTTCAAACGCTGTGAAGAGTGTCTTATCGGTCAACCGTTGGTTCGTGGTCGCTTTAGCAATTCCAAAATCAATGACTTTCGGTAGAGCTTTACCCTCGGCGGTAGTTGTCACCAGGATGTTTGAAGGCTTGATGTCTCGATGGATGATTCCCTTCTGATGCGCATGCTGCACCGCCTCACAAACCAGAATAAAAAGTTGCAGGCGAGCGGAAGTCGTCAATGAATTCTGGTCGCAGTATTCCGTGATCTTTACTCCACGAACCAACTCCATGACGAAGTAAGGCCTGCCAGCATCCGTAGCTCCGGCCTCCAGCACTTTGGCGATATTTGGGTGATCCATCATCGCCAGCGCCTGCCGCTCAGCCTCAAAGCGGGCTATGACACTCTTTGTGTCCATGCCCGCCTTGATGACCTTAAGAGCCACCAAACGTCGTACCGGCTCATGCTGCTCCGCCATGAAAACAATGCCGCAGCCGCCTTCGCCGATCTGCTGCAACAATTTGTAATGACCAATTCTGTCACCCGGTCCTGGTCCCGCCGACAGTGTGCGTCCACCCCCAAGTGCTGCATCCACTGGGAATTTTCCCAGAAAGTCTCCTGCCTTTTCGTGGGCTCGCAATAATGCATCGACACGCTCGCGCAGACCGGGGTCGTTTGCGCATGCAAACTCCAAATAGGCAGTCCGCTCACCGACAGGCATCTGGACTGCCTCCGTGAACACTGCTAAATCCCGATCGGGTTCATCGTTCATGAGTTCGTGCTAGTTCCCCGTACGGCATTTGCGACGCTCAGACGGATCAAAGTCACTGCGGAGCCGCGAGACGATAAAATTGTTGTTGGTTTGTTGCCGCAAGGTTTGAGAAAACAACATGGCCATTGGCATCGGCTTGATTGGTAGCCAGCGGGGACCACAGCACTGGAGCCGACAAGCCTGCAGTGGTCATCAAGACGACAGGCTGCCCCGCTTGACCAGTGCCTCCAATGGAAAAGTATTGACCGCCAGGGATTGAGTTAATGCCTTGAATCACCGGCGGCAGATTGGTAACGACAATGTTCACAACACCGGAATCAGAGACATTGCCACCGTTGAAGATCGCCCGTGCAAACACCTTGTAGTTACCTGCAGTTGGATTGGTCCAAATGTACGTATACGGCGCGCTGGTATCCGTGCCAATCAGAGTGTTGGTACTGGCATAGAACTGTACCGAGTTGATGGTATTTCCATTGCTGTTTACTGTTGCAGCGAGATTAACCAGCATGCCTGTAGCAAATCCGGTGTTATTGATCGGGCTCGTCAATGTTACCATTATAGGAGCAGGCTGAAGCGAAGGAGACACTCGCACACTATCCAGGAAAACCGTGTTGTCACCAGTGGCCAAATCTGTACCGACAAATGCAAGGCTGTGGTTTGCCGCCGTCGCTGTGAAATTGGCAGTATAGTCCACATAGCTGGTGGCAGTTGGTCCGGGATTGAAGCTAGCGATCACATTTCCATCAATCCTCACGTCCCAGGATTCTCCACCATGTTGGTTGCCACCCGCTCGTTGCGCGGCGGCAAAAGTGATGGTGTAGTGCGTTCCAGGAATGAAGCCGGACAAGATTTGTGAAATAACCCCGTTTGATTGAACAAATCCTACTTGTGTTCCCTCGGGGGCCGACGGATTTTCAGAGGTAAAGCCGCTATTGTTCGCCGCGATGCCCGAGCCGTTGTCGGTGCCTCCGGTAAAATTCCACGAAACGCCCTGCGGGGTATACATGTAGCCGCCACCAATGTGTGGGATTTCAAAACCTGCATTCAGAATCTCACTCGGTTTGGCACTGGCCTCGGAAGAATTAAAGCTCTCGCCATTCGAGTAAACCGCAGAGACGACATAATACCAGGTGACGCCATTGCTCAGCGGCGCATCATTGTAATTGGTGGTGTTCAAACCACTGACCAATGTCGCGTAAGGCCCGCCTGACGCCGTGGAACGTTTCACGTTGTAACCGGTCGCGCCCGGCACTGCATTCCAGTTTAAACTCACCCAACGGTTGCCGGCCTTCGCAGTCAAACCGTTCGGGACCGGCAAAACATTCCACGCGAACTGGTAACTTCCCGAAGCAACCGACCAAACAGAATAGGTCTGCGCGCCACCACCTTCAAAGTGATCGAACGTCACGCTGGAAACACTGGCTGCGATGGCGCCACCCTGCCAGATGGTTGTGCCAGTTTCTTTGATGACCAGATTTGTCGCACTACCACCCATCGTTGGTAGATAAACCTTGGCCACCGCTCCCGGCGGAATGGTGATGTTAAGGTTGACGTCCTGTCCGCTCAATTGCCACGCGCTGGAAATCGTTCCATAAGGCGATTCGTGGGTTGCCTGTGCCCAGGTCAGCCCACTCACGATCTCGGGTTTGATAGTCACAGTCTTGTAGCCCGGCGCTCCGGGGCGGATGCCGGCGAGATACTGAATGAACCACGCCGAAATATCGCCAAACATCACGTGATTGAGGGAATCAATGCTCCCGGTTCCGTTCCAGGTTTCCCACAACGTAGTACCACCGGACAGGACCGTGTAACCCCAACTCGGGTAGGTTGTCTGGGTCGCGAGCGCCAACGCGGTATCGGACTGACCGTTGTCACAGAGTGCACGCAGTAGATACTTCGAACCGAGGATTCCCGTGTCAACGGTGTTGCCTACCCCTCGAACATTATCGGCCAACGTTTTGGCGACTGCTGGAACCTGATTCGTATCCGCCAATCCGAAATAGAGCGCGGCCGACTGCGCCGTCTGGCTGCCCACCGAATAAAGTTTCGTTGTTGAATTGTAAAAGGTGCTATTGAATGACGTCTTGATCTGCGCAGCCAGATTGCTGTATTGCAGCGATTCAGCCGTGTTTCCCATCAGCGCTGCCGTGCGGGCTACGATCAAAGCGTCTTGATAATAGTAAGTCGTGCCGGTCACAGATGTGGGAGTTGTCGTGGCCGCAGGCAACCAGTCGCCCAAGCCAAACGAAACGATGTTTCCCGACGCGACACTGGTCAGGTAATCCACATACGCCTTCATCCCGACATAATTGTTCGTCAGGATGCGTTCATCGCCACAATGCTGATAAATGGACCACGGGATGATCAAATATGCGGACTCCCACGGCGGCCCCACGCTGGCGCCCCAGACAGCGTTGGGGAGAACGCCATAACCTCCGCTGGCAAATTCCTCCGGGCGAAATTCCCGGAGCCAGCGCGTGTAAGCAGCGGCGCTGCCGAAATGCGTCAGGCCGATTTCGCAGGCAAGCTGGGCGTCACCGGTCCAACCGTTCTTTTCCCGGTGCGGACAGTCAGTCGGAATGCCGACGAAATTACCGAGGTACGACCACAATGTATTCGTCTCAATCCGGTTGAGCAAATCGCTGGAACAAAGAAAACTTCCCGCCGACTCGAAATCGGTGTTCAACACACGGGCTACGAGTGTGTTGGTTGTCGGTGCTGATGGAAGCCCTGAAACCTGGGCGTACCGGAAACCATGATAGGTAAAGCGTGGCTCCCAAACTTCCACGCCTCCGCCTTTGAGGGTGTAAATGTCCTTCTGAAAATAAGTCCGCTGGGAATCCACATAGACATTGATGTTGCCTTGATCCACCGAGCCGTTGCTGTTGGTTTTTTCGCCAAACACCATCGTCACCACCGTCCCCGCAGGGCCGGTGACTGATAAGCGCCCCCATCCAACCAGGTTCTGACCAAAATCGAACGTGTAAACTCCGGGCTGACCTGAAACAGGAATGATTTTAACAGGAGACATTGTTTTTTTGACCCGGATCGGTTCGGCATTCGGGGCTATCAAATCTCCCCTGATACCCTCTCGCAAGATAGCCGAGCCCCAGGCCGAGTCGTTGTAACTGGCGGCCGCCCAGCCCTGTTGCTCCAGTCGAGCATCGTATACTTCACCCAATCTTGTTGCATCCAGCAGCAGCGGACCAGTCGAAGCTTTCCATGTTTGATCGCTGATCACACGCATGCTTGTTCCGTCGGTGTATTCGACGTCCAATTGCATGATCGTCTGCGGCAATGCGCGCCACGGAGCGTTGTAGGTGTTCCATGCATCCGTCGTCCATTGGTTGTAGAAACCGTTGGCAAGCTGAATCCCCAAAGCGTTTTGACCTTGAAGGAGGTTCGTCGTCACATCGTAGGTGACATAGTCGGAATGGTCATCATATCGCGTCCAAGTCGGGTCCAAAACGTGGTCACCGACCTTTGCGCCGTTCAGTTGAAGTTCATAGTAACCAAGGCCGCATATATAGGCAGTCGCCCGTGCAACCGGTTTACTCACGGTGAAGGTCTTCCGCAGCATCGGACTTGGCGGGGCGGGTAAAATGTTTGTGTCAGTGTTCATCCCAATCCAGTTGGCACTCCAATCGGAAGGACTGAGCAACCCCATGCTCCACGCCGCGGTGGGACTCCATGCTGAAGCGGTCCCGTCCTGATCCCAGACTCGCACCTTCCAGTAATACTGATGACCCGAGACCAGTGGCTGTCCATCGTATGCAGCGAGAATTGACTGGTCTGAAACCACCTTGCCACTGTTCCACATATCACCCTGATTCTGCGCAAGAATTGCCGGACTTGAGGCCACCAGGACTTGATAAGCTGTTTGATGACAGCCACGGTTTGTTGACGTAAGAACCCAGCTAAGGCGCGGCTTGACCACGTCAATTCCAAGCGGGTCTTGCAGATGTTCGCATCGCATC